>NZ_JANGFQ010000027.1:0-15665 GCF_024707025.1 Candidatus Culexarchaeum yellowstonense | reverse complement strand
CCTACTAGGTATACCTCCATATGCACCTGAAAACAAGATGTTCTTCCCATGGGTTGCATTGATATTGCTTGGTACATTGCTTGGATACGACTATTACAAGAAAACCAAAAAATAAACCCATTTTTTTTAAATTATATTTTGAATTCCAATTCTAAGTCTAGTTTATCCTTCATAATACTTTTTATTGGTTCATATAGTTTTCTATCCCTTAATCCCTCACCAATCTTTATTGCATTCTTATCTGCAACTGTTATGGCTACTGGTTCTTCAAGTTTAACTTCAGCTGAGTTTAGTGGTAACCCTGTTTTTAGGCTGAATATGTTTATTAGGTTTGGGAATGTTGTTACTGTTTCATCCCACTTATGTACACTCATGTATTCGTTTACGAATGTCACTTTGTATAGCTCATTCCCCTCATCCACAATTTCTATGTATCCAACATCAAATCCACCTTCAACTTCCATTCTCTTCCCCCTAACTTCACCTCTACAGATAATCTTCCCATTTAATATCTTCATTGCAGATTCAATTCTATCTTCAGGTTTATCCACTGATAATATTGCTTCACCTATTTTGTAAGCTTGTTTCAATGCTCCTGGAGCTCCATTCCTCTTTGCATAATCCACTTTTACTGGGTTTCTTGCTACAGTTACGCATCCACCAGCTTCCATGGAGAATTGCCTAATGATTCTGCTAGTTGCCTCTATACTGCCACTAACAATTATCTCCAAATTCTCTTTGCCTCCACATGCTGCTTGCACCGTTCTATAGTCCCTTATTTTATGTAGCCCCATGGCACCCATAACTCCAGTGGGGTGTGCCCTCCCATCACATGGGCAGTCTATTACAGGTTTCCCATATACTGCCGCTTGTATCCATCCATGTGTTACTGCTGTGGCTCCACATTCACTTCCAATTAATCCATCAATATTCACATTGAACATTTTCATGAGCTCTATTATGCGTATGTGATGGTATGGTAGTATAACCCCCTTTGATTGTACTCCCACCATCGATATTGTTACTAAACTTTCTTCATCATGCATTTCATCTACATCCAAAAGTTTTATTGGCGATATTTGTGTTGCAAGTCTACCTATTTTAACCCCCTCCTCTATGCTTCCTCCACCACCTCCACCTAGAACTGCTCCACCATAAACATATTTTTCCACATCCCCTAACCTTATTATATCCATGTTATCACCCGCACATCATAATTTAGCTTTCAATTTTTACTATTTTCGCATCTGGAATTAGTTTTCTTAATTCTCTTATGACTTCATCGCTATCCTCCCACACTTCAACTATGCTATATCCCCTCCTTAGCAGTAGCTTCACCACTTCCCTCTTGTAGATGGAATCCTTCCTCAAATCCCCCGCCATCCTAAAGTATATTTCATCGTATGGAACCCCCCAGGAGCTCAATTGCTTTAAAGTTTCGTTCTTCTGTTTAATTGTTCTTCCAGTTACTATGATTATCCTTAACCCCTTATCCTTAATCTTCCTCATATAATCTATAACATCCATCCTAGGTTTATCCAGCTCCAGTAGTTCTGGGTTTAGGAATATTTCCCAAAATCTCCTTCTATCTTCCCTTGAGAGTTCCTTTAAGTTTTCCTTGCCAAGCTCCCTTAAAGCTTTCTCAATTCTCCCACTTACATCCGCTATTACTCCATCTAAATCGAATATTGCTGCTTCCATAAATTCACACTTCATTATGGTTTAATGCCTATAGATAATGTTTTCCATATTACCTAACCAAAACTTATAAATTGTATTGTTGAATATTGGTTTAAGTAGGTTTCCCCTTGCTATGCTGGTGGCGGGATCATGGCTAATGATGTTAGGATTGGCGTCTATGTTTGTCATTGTGGTGGAAATATATCCAATGTCGTTAAGATAAGTGAGGTTCTGAAGGCCATTAGCGGTGTTGATGGTGTTGTTCTAGTTAGGGATAATGAGCATGTATGTTCTGAAGCTGGTCAGAGGGAGATTAGGGAGGATATTAAACGATATAATTTGAATAGGGTTATCATTGCAGCTTGTTCCCCAAAATTTCATGGTCCAACATTCATGAAGCTTCTCGAGGATTCTGGTTTAAACCCATACTTGTTTGAGATGGTTAATATTAGGGAGCAGGATTCATGGGTTCACTCCAACGATCCAGATGGGGCTACTAGAAGAGCTATTGATCAGATAATGGCTGCTATTGGTAAAGTTAAGCTTAATGAACCTCTAGAGGCGAGGGAGGTTAAGGTTGGGAATAGGGTTATGGTTATTGGTGCTGGCATAGCTGGGATTCAGGCTGCATTGGATTTGGCTGATTCCGGTTGTAAAGTTTACTTGGTTGAGAGGGAACCCACAATTGGGGGTAGGATGGCTCAGTTAAGTTACACATTCCCAACTGACGATTGCTCCCTCTGCATACTCTCACCAAAAATGGCTGCAGTCTATAATCATCCAAACATTACATTAATGACTTACAGTGAAGTTGAGGATGTTAGTGGGAGTGTGGGTGATTTCCACGTTAAGGTTAAGGTTAAACCAAGATATGTTGATATGAGTAAATGTGTTGCTTGTGGGATATGTGCATCAAAATGCCCTGCATCTGCACCAGATGAATTCAATTATGGTCTTAGAAGTAGGAGGGCAATATACGTTCCACATGAAATGGCTGTTCCATACAAGTATCTCATAGACCCAAAATCTTGCCTATACTTAACTAAGGGGATATGTAGGGTTTGTGAGAGGGTTTGCCCACAGAAGGCTATAAACTTCGATGATAAGGAGAGGATATTGGATATTGTTGTGGATGCAATAATAGTTGCCACTGGCTATGAGCCCTTCGATGCAACTAAACTTAAACAGTATGGTTATGGAGTATACAAGAATGTTATAATAGCGCCACAATTGGAGAGGATGGTCATGCCAGTAGGTCCAACTGGTGGTAAGGTTATTAGGTTATCTGATGGTCAACTTGCCCGGAAGATTGCATTCATACATTGTGTGGGTTCTAGGGATGAGCAGATTGGTAGACCTGGATGTTCGAGGGTTTGCTGCATGTACACTATTAAGCAGGCTATGACATTGAAGAGGCAAGATGTAACTAGGGATATAACTTTATTCTACATTGATATTAGAGCTTATGGTAAGGGGTTTGAAGAATACTATATGAGGGCACAGGATTTAGGTGTTAAATTCGTTAGGGGGAAGGTTAGTGAAGTCATTGAGGATCCCGTAAGTGGTAGGCTTATAGTTAGGGCTGAAGATACATTGACTGGAAGATTTATTGAAGATGAATTTGATCTTGTGGTTTTATCTGTGGGTTTAGTTCCATCACGTGGAACTGAGGATTTAGCTAAGAAGCTTAAGTTGAATATAGGTCCAGATGGATTCCTACTTGAAGCTCACCCAAAGTATAGGCCTGTGGATACGCTTAGGGAGGGGGTTTTCATATGTGGATGTGCACAGGGACCTAAGGATATAGCTGATAGTGTGGCTCAAGCCAGTGCAGCTGCTGGGAGAACTCTTAGACTTATAAGTCAAGGTAGGATACTTATAGAGCCAATAA
The DNA here is from genome assembly GCF_024707025.1 of Candidatus Culexarchaeum yellowstonense. Classification (NCBI taxonomy): domain Archaea; kingdom Thermoproteati; phylum Candidatus Culexarchaeota; class Candidatus Culexarchaeia; order Candidatus Culexarchaeles; family Candidatus Culexarchaeaceae; genus Candidatus Culexarchaeum; species Candidatus Culexarchaeum yellowstonense. The sequence continues at coordinate 12,094 of NZ_JANGFQ010000027.1, read as the reverse complement.
AAGCCTATGTAATTGATGAATCATGTAATGGTTGTGGAATCTGCGTTGATAAGTGTCCGCTGGGGGCTATAAGTATGGTGGATGGTAAAGCGCATATTAGTGAAGCTCTATGTGTTGGTTGTGGAAGTTGCATACCATACTGCCCAAGGGGGGCTATTGAATTGAAGCATTACAGTGAGAAGCAAATTTTAAGTCAGATTGAGGGGGCTCTTAAGAGTAAGAGGGATGGTGAAATTAGAGTTATAGCATTCTTCGATGACTCCTGCACTTATAGGGCTGCAGATCTTGCAGGTACCAGTAGGCTTACCTATGATAGTAGGGTTAGGGTTATAACTGTTCCAAGTGCAAGTAGGCTTACACCAAAAATAATATTGAGTGCATTCAAGTATGGTGCTGATGGAGTTTTCATTGGAGACTGCCTTGAGGGGGCATCACCATACCATCCCAAAGTTTTAGATGTAATTAATGATGTTATTAGGGAGGCTAGATCCCAAATGAGGAAATATAGGATTGATGCTAGGAGGCTTAAATTTGACACCATAGCCGTCGATATGGCTGAGAGGCTTGTGAAGGATTTAGGTGATCTTATATCCATTGTGGAGAAGCTTGGCCCATTGAGTGTTGAGGATAGGGGGAGGATTAAGGTTTAGGGGGGTGTAGTCATGTTTAGAGGTTTACCTCAAACTGTTTATGAGTTGAGTGGGAAGAATCCATACCTATGTATTCAATGTGGTATTTGTAGTGGTAGTTGTCCAATGATTAAGGATATGGATGTTCCTCCACATCAAGTTATAAGGATGATTCAACTCGATATGCCTGAGGTTTTGAATTGCAAAACCATTTGGGTTTGTGCTTCATGTAATACTTGTAGTGTTAGGTGTCCGAGGGATATAGATCCAGCTAGAATGATAAATGTCCTTAGAACCATTGTTCAACGTAAAAACATTTATCCAGTGGATTTGAGGAGGGTTAAGGGGCTTGGGGATTTACCTCAAATAGCTCTGATATCAGCTTCAAGGAAGCTTACGGGGTGATCGTGGTTGAAGTTCATGTATTACCCTGGCTGTTCAGTTAAGGATTATGCTAAAAGCTATGAGGATTCCGCAATTGCAGTTTTGAAGCTTTTTGATGTGGAGCTCGTGGAGCTGGATAGATGGAATTGTTGTGGCGTAGTGTATGAGTATTCTGCTGATGCAGTTATGCAACATGTTGCTCCACTGAGGGATCTTGTAAGGGCTCAAGAATTTATGGGTAGGGTTGGGGATAATAGGCTTATAACCCTATGCTCCATGTGTTATAGTACATTGAAGAAGGTTAATGAGATCGTTACAAGTGATCCTGAGAAGCTTGACAATCTAAGTAAGTACATGGATGATGAGCCTAGATATAATTGTGGTGTGGATGTTAAGCATGTGCTTGAAATAATATTGGATGATAATATTATAGGTTTAAAGAAGGTTGGGGGGGCTGTTAAGAGGGATTTAAGCAAATTAAAGGTTGCATCATTCTATAGTTGCTCGCTACTTAGACCTAAGGGTATTGGTATAGATGACCCTGAAGATCCACATATATTATCAGATCTTATCTCCAGTTTAGGCGCTAAGCCCATTAAATTCCCATATGAGAAGAGGTGTTGTGGTTCTTATAATGTGGTTTATGATAGGAGTATGGTTGAGAGGACTGTTGGGGAGATAGTTAGAGCTGCTGGGAGGTGGGGTGCAGACATGATAATAACTGCATGTCCACTTTGCCATTACAACTTAAATATCGTTAGAAACAAATTTAATATACCAACAATATATTTCACTGAGTTGATGGCTTATGCCATGGGCCTCGACGAAAAACTATCCCAAGAAACCCTTTCCATCTTTAAGAGTAAAATTGGTGGTGGGTGAAAATGGCGGGTCAAACTGAGCTTAAGAAGACCGTGAAAATATATATTATGGGTAAGGAGTATGAGGTTCCTGCTGGGATAACTATAATGAAGGCTGTTGAGTATGCTGGATACCAGTATATTAGGGGTGCTGGTTGTAGGGGTGGATTCTGCGGTGCATGTGCAACGATATATAGGCTTAAGGGGGATTATAGACTCTACACAGCTCTAGCATGCCAGACAACAGTTCAAGATGGAATGTATCTTGTTCAAATACCCTTTGCACCAGCAGAGAAGGTTAAGTATAATATTGAGGAGTTAAAGCCTACGGGTGCAACTGTATTGGCATTGTATCCAGAAGTAGCTAGGTGTGTTGCATGCAATGCATGTACTAAGGCATGTCCACAGGAATTGCAAGTTATGGATGCAATACAGATGATTAAGAGGGGGGATATAGCTAAAGCCGCTGAGTTATGCTTTGATTGCATTTCATGTGGGTTATGTAGCATTAGGTGTCCAGCTGAAATAATCCATTACCACGTATTCCAGTTGGTTAGGAGGCTCTATGGCAAGTACATCGCTCCAAAAGCCAAGCATCTTGAAATTAGGGTTAAGGAGATAGAGGAGGGGAAGTTTGATATGGAACTTGATAGACTGGTTAAAATGAATCTTGCTGAATTGAAGAAGTTGTATGATAGTAGGGATATTGAGGAGGTAGAGGGGTAGATTATGTCTCAAAAGGTTGGGTATCCAGATTACATGAGGGAATACATTAAGATTGTGGAGGAGACTAGGGAGAGGAGGCTTAAGGAGAGGTATAGACGGCTTAGCCCAGATGAGAGGATGGAGCTCCTCAAAGTTTGGCATCCAGATTATAAGGAGGGGACTAAGAGACCCATAAAGATCGGTCCAAGCGCTGGATTAATGGTTCCACATGAAGTTGCAAATCTCATTGAAGCCTACCCACTAATAGATCCTAAGGATATAGATTTAAGTAGGATAGATTACGATGTGGATATACTTGTAATTGGAAGTGGGGGTGCAGGGACTTCTGCAGCCATATGGGCTAACATTGAAGGTATACCTGCAGAGAATATTCTCATAGCTACAAAGCTTAGGTTTGGGGATGCAAATACCAAGATGGCTCAAGGTGGCATACAAGCTGCGGATAGACCGAATGATAGTCCTGCAAGACATTTCCTAGACATTATGGGTGGTGGACTGTATGCAAACGACCCTGAGCTCGTTAGGGAGCTTGTTAGAGATGCACCATTCATAATAAAGTGGCTTGAGGATTTGGGCGTGATATTTGATAAGGAGCCTGATGGAACTATGATTGAAGTTTCAGGTGGAGGTGCATCTAGGAATAGGATGCATTCATGTAAAGATTACACTGGACTTGAAATTATGCGTGTATTGATGGATGAAGCTTTAAATAGGGGGATAAATGTGTTGGAATTCTCCCCAGCAATAGAGTTGCTAACAGATGATTATGGAAATAGGGTTACAGGTGCAATCTTATGGAATATGGAGACGAAGGAGTATTATGTTGCTAGAGCTAAAACCGTAATCTTAGCTACTGGAGGTTATGGTAGACTACACATACAAAACTTTCCAACCACAAACCACTATGGAGCCACAATGGATGGAGTAGTCCTAGCTTATAGGGTTGGGGCAAAGCTAAGGGATCTAGACGCCACACAATACCATCCAACAGGTGCAGCATATCCAGATCAGATACTTGGATTGCTCATAACTGAGAAGGTTAGATCCATGGGTGCACAGCTAGTTAACATTGATGGTGAACAATTCGTATATCCACTTGAAACTAGGGATGCTGTTTCAGCTGCGATAATAAGGGAGTGTTATGGTAGGAATAAAGGCGTAATTACACCGACTGGGGTTAGAGGGGTTTGGCTTGACACTCCAATGGTGGACATTGTTAGAGGCGAAGGCGCTACTAAGAGGTATCTATCCTCAGTTTATAGGATGTATGCAAGGTTCGGTATAGATGTCACAAAAGAGCCTATACTCGTCTTCCCAACCCTACACTACATGAATGGAGGTGTATGTATAAACAAGTATGGACAAGTTTTAGGCGTCAATGGGATCATTGAAGGTTTCTTTGCAGCTGGGGAAGTTACGGGTGGAGTTCATGGGAAAAATAGGCTTATGGGCAATTCACTACTAGAAATTCTAGTTTATGGTAGGAGGGCTGGTATTTCAGCTGCAAAGTATGTTAAGAGTGGTGTTAGCCCGGGGAAGTTAACATTGAACCACATACCCAGATATGTTGAGGAGCTTGAGAAGATTGGTGTCCCAAGGGATAGGCGTTCACCAATGCTACTACCAGAATATAGAGGGGAAAAGGTTCTCTCCAAAGCCATACCAATATTCCCAATTTAAACCTTTTTTTAAATACCACCTAGATTTATCCATAGTGGTCTATGGTAAACTATTTAAGAAGTCAAATATAATCTTATTTTGCCAGGTGTGTGGGTATGAGTAAGAGTTATGTTTTGCGTGAAGGCATATATTACATTCCAGACCATACATGGGCTGAACTTCTACCAGATGGTACTGTTAGGGTTGGGATAACAGATTATGCACAAAAGATGCTGAAGACCGTTAGGAGAATTAGATTAGAGAATGTTGGCACAACAGTTTCACAGTACGAGCCATTCGGAGTTATAGAGTCCACTAAAGCCACCAGCGACCTTATATCCCCAGTTAGTGGTGTTATAAAGCAAGTTAATGAGAGGGTTTTAAAGCAACCATCACTTGTTAATGTAGATCCATATGGAGCTGGATGGCTAGTTATAATTCAACCAACAAAGTGGGAAGAGGAGAAGGATGAACTTTTAACTGCCGAGGAGTACTCTAAGTATCAGCAGTGAAAAATTGTTGTGGGGCATGCACCTTGAATTTAGAAGAACAGAAAGTGCTCTTCTACGATCCAAATAAATGTTCAGGATGCCTATATTGCATGGAGGTTTGCTCATACAAGCATTATGGGGTAATTGATATTTCGAAGGCATACTTGATGGTGGCATTAAACCCTGAGGGGAATCCACTTTTCATAAATAATTACTGCAGTCATTGTCAAGACCCATTTTGTATGGCTGCATGTCCAGTGGAACCTAAAGCTATAAGTAAGGATACTGTAACAGGCTTTGTATTAATAAATCCAGCTCTATGTATTGGTTGTAGAAGTTGTAATTATGCATGCCCCATCTCAATACCATTTTTCGATGATAAGTTGAGGGTTAGCGTTAAATGCGATGCATGTAAAGGTGAATTTCTATGTGCAAAGTATTGTAGTACTGGTGCACTTCAAGTATTACCTAGGAGGGAGGTTTTGGAGAGGGTGAGATCATGAGCTCCAGCGAAGGTAAAATTTACCCATTAAGGAAGGATATTGTGGGATTACAGGATTCACTTAAATCTCCAATTAGGAGTATACTTAGAACCGGTCATGTTCCAATGCTTTCTAGATATATGCAAAGGACTAGGAGTAGGATTGGTTTGCCAAGCATACCCCCAACAGCATATAGCAACACTGAATATGTGAATCAAATGTTCAATCTCATTAAATCGATTGGTGCTGGTAGGAAGATTGGATTTGACTTTGATAGGAGGGATTTCAAATATTAGGTTGGAGGTATCCACATGCTTGAATACAGCCTATTCCTAGGATGCTATATACCTGCAATGCAGCCATTTGCTGAATCATCCATGAGAGCCATATCCAGTAAACTTGGAATCAACCTTCTCGATATAAATGGAGCTTCATGCTGCCCAGTTCCAGAAATAGCTAGACTTGTGGATGAAGATTTATGGTTAACTGTGGCTGCTAGAAACCTATCCTTAGCTGAAGCCGTTGGGAGGGATATAATTGTGATGTGTAATGGGTGTTGGGAGTCTCTGCATGAAGCTAGGGAGAAGCTTATTGAGTCAAGTGATTTAAGGGAGAAGATTAATGGGAATCTTAAGGGGTTTGGATTAAAATTTAATGGGACTATTAAAGTTAAACATTATACTGAAGTATTATTTGAGGATGTTGGTTTAAATGCTATTAGAAGCAATGTTAATGTGGATTTAAGTTGGCTTAAAATTGCACTTCACCCAGGATGCAAATTATATAAGATGAGTGATGAGAGGGGCGCCAAGTATCTTAGGGAAATTGTGAAGGCTTTGAATGTTGAGATCGTTGATTATGGTTTGGAGCGTGTTTGCTGTGGATACCCATTAATGCTATACTCAGTGGATAAGGCTATGAGGGAGAGGACTAAGTGGAAGCTTGATGCCATAAAGAATTCAGGTGCAAATGCAATTGTAGTTGCATGCCCAGCATGCTACGATCAATTTGAGAAAGCCCAATTAACATTCAAAGATGAAGGATTAGAATATGGGATTCCAGTGTTACATTTAAGTGAACTCTTAGCTTTAAGTTTTGGAATTAAGCCAGAAAGTTTCGGCTTAAATACACATGCAATTTCAACTGAAAACATAATTGGTAGGTTGGTGGGTTAAATGGGGTTTAAACAGAAGATGTTCACATATTCACCATGGGTTTACCATTTACATGCCGGTGGATGTAATGGATGCGACATTGAACTTGTTGCAGCATTAACCCCAAGATTTGATGTTGAGAGATTTGGGATTAAATTGGTTACATCTCCAAGGCATGCAGACATCCTAATAGTTACAGGTCCAGTTACAAAGCATATTGCACCATTCATGAAGAGAGTTTATATGCAAGTTCCAAACCCAAAGGTTGTTGTCGCCATAGGCTCATGTGCCTGTTCTGGTGGAATATTCAATGATGTTGAGGGTGGAGAAACTTATGCAATCCTTGGTGGAGCAGATAAGGTTATCCCAGTGGATGTCTTTGTATCTGGATGCCCACCAAAACCTGAAGCCATAATAAATGGTGTTGTTAAGGCAATCAGCATCCTACGTGAGAGGTGTGGGGTGGTTAAATGAAGTTGAAGTACATGTACATCCCCCTAATAACATCATTGGTATTGTTAGCCATTGGATTTTGGATTGTACCCTTAACATCAGATATCATTCTAACATTATTCCTAGTTGAGTTAGCTTCAACTTCAATATTCTATTTGACATTCATAGTTTTAATTCCATGGCTTCAATCACGTAATGTAGATTTGGATTCAGTTTTCATGTGTGGTTTAGCTAAACCTCCATACATCCATATGGATGAAATCTACATATTTAATCTACCATTCATGGAGAGTGAGAAGGGTGAGCATTAACTTCATATTGACATATGCACTTCTATTCTTATCATCGCTAATAATTTCAGCATTTAAATCAAAATATTCCATACACCTCTCCACACTATTGATATTCTCCTCATTAATTGTTAACGCCATACCATTAGCAGGAATATTAGCAGCTGGATTAGCTGAGCTGGAATCGAAATTGTTTACGGATTTCCTTATTTATGCTATGTGTGAGGTTATATTGATTGTTGGTTTAATATCAACATTATACTCAATCAAATATTTCGATTCTGAATTGAATGGTAGATTTAGATTGTACTTTGCAATTATACCAATTCTATTAGCGACACTAATTGGGCTGGTTTCATCTAGCAATTTGATTTACATGCTATTCTTCCTTGAAGCCTCCACAGCGTTAAGCGCAATTCTAGTTTTGTATGGTGAACGTAGGGGTAGAGCTGTTATTTCAGTTATAGTGTATTTGGCCATGTCGATTTTAGAGTCTATTCTAATAATAATTGGGGTATGCCTCCTCATCAATGGTTATGGTTTACACTTCGATCTACTGGATGTTTATAGGTTGAGTAGATATGGGATTTATGGTTGGAATTTCAAATTGGCCTCTTACTTAATTCTTTTAGGTTTTGGAATTAAGGCTGGCACATCTCCACTCGCACTCCTATGGCTTCCATTAGTTCACTCGGAAGCACCTTCACCAGTTAGTGCAATGCTTTCAGGTGTAATAATAGAGTCTGCATATATCCCAATATTGAAATACGTTTACTCACTTTCACCAATAATTTCAATGGATGTGGGGGCTTTCATAACCATTTCAGGTTTAATTAATATTGTCCTTGGAGGGTTGGGGATGATAATTGATAGGGATATTAAGAGGGTTATAGCCTTCAGTAGCATTTTGAGTATGGGGTTCCTAGGTTCATCCATTGGTTTAAGTGTTTCCATGAGTGGTTATGAAGCATATCTATGCATTTTTGGATCAACATTATACCTATTTGCACATTCAATTGCTAAGGCACTCCTCTTCCTATCTGCAGGTTTGTATGTGAAGGCTTTCCATGAGAGGAATTGGCTTAAACTTTCAATGGCAACTAGATCCATGCCCATCACTTCACTCATGATCATTTTAGGTGGAATAAGTGTTTCAGGTTTACTTCCATTCTTCTCAGGTTATTATGGTAAGCATATGGTTATGGAATCAATTATTTATTCTGGCAATCAGTTTTACGGTATTCCAAGCTCAATATATGAAGGTTTGATATACCTCAGTGGAATAATAGTTTTATGTGTTTTCCTCGGAATAGTTGTGGCTTCAGCTAGGGGTAGTGGCGTTTTTAGGGAGAAACCAGATTTAATGTTTACCTCCATAATCCTCTTAGCTTTAATATCAATTATAATTGGTATAATGTATCATGGCTTTCTAGCCTATGGAGTATCCATCCATAATGATGTTATGTTTAAATTTATAGATTTATGGTGATCTGGGATGAAGAGTTTAAATGATGTTTTAAATGAGCTTGGAAATATCCTTAAACCTGATTTTGAGATTACTGGTTATGGTTGTGGGGGTAAGCATGTACGTGTTAAGACCAGTCCGAACAGGCTTCTGGATGCAGCTAAATACATGCTTTCCATGGGCTCTAGAATTGTCCATGTCACAGCTTCAGACATGGGTTTTGATGGTATTAGGCTCATGCACATCTACAGTCTTGAACATATAGATAGGCATGCCCATGTAATATTGTATGCTTATGGTGATGGTGAACCAGCAAGGTTTCCATCAGTTGCACAATTGACTTATCAAGCTAATTGGGCTGAGAGGGAGACTATGGAGCTCCTTGGAGTTGAGTTTGATGGTCACCCCGACCCTAGACACATCTTCCTCCCCTTTGAGTGGCCTAACCCAGTTGAGAGTTCCAGTGAATCTAAGGCTGGGGTTAAGCAAGTCACTCTACCCATAGGTCCATATCATCCGGCAATGCTTGAAGGTGGATTCTTCAAGTTATTCGTTGATGGTGAAGATGTTGTTGATGTGGATATTAAGGTTGGTTTGAATCATCGTGGAATAATGAAGTTGGCTGAGAGTAGGACTTTTTGGCGTGACCTATTCCTTGTTGGTAGGATATGTGGTATATGTAGTGTTCCACATCAATTGGCTTTCGTTAATGCTGTGGAACGCATTCTTGGGGTAAATGTCCCTGAGAGGGCTGAGTATATTAGGGTTTTAATGGCTGAGTTGAATAGGATACATAGCCACCTCCTATGGCTTGGCGTTGCAGGAGACTTGATTGGCTTTAAAACTTTGCTCATGTGGGCTTGGAAGATTAGGGAGCCAATACAGGATTGCATTGAATTGCTATCGGGCAATAGGGTTCATGCAGATTCCATGAGTATTGGCGGCGTAAGATTCGATGTCACTAAGGAGCAGCTTAGTAAAGTTGAAAGTAAACTGTTTGAAGTTAAGAGGGATTTCAAAAAACTAGCTGAAGATATAGCTTCACATAGCATTGTTAGGCGTAGGACTGAGGGTGTAGGTGTCATGCCTCTAAGTGATGCTAGGGAGGCTGGAGCTGTAGGGCCAACTGCTAGGGCTAGTGGATGGAAGATTGATGTTAGAAGGGATAGTCCATACTCATTCTATGATGAGGGGCATATAAGTTGGGATGTTGTGGTTGAGGAGGCTGGGGATGTGCTTTCAAGGGTTATGGTTAGAGTTAAGGAAACCCTTGTATCCATAGATATATGTCTACAATGTGTTGATAGGTTGAAGAATGTTGGTGGACCGGTAGCTACTTCAGAACTTAAACCATTCCCTGAGGGTGAAGCTTTAAGTAAGGTTGAAGCTCCTAGGGGTGAATTAGTCTACTACGTAATTTCGAATGGTATGGATATACCGCACACTGTTAGGATTAGAACTCCAAGCTACCGTAATATTGCAGCCCTCAAATTCATGCTTAAAGGTTGTAGACTTGCAGATGCACCAATAATTATTGGTAGCGTTGACCCATGCTTCTCATGCACAGATCGTGTAATGATAGTTGATTCCAAGAGGGGGGAGCAGTGGACTCTGAGTGGTGATGAATTTAAGAATCTCGCGTTTAAGGGTTGGAGGGGGTGATGGTTGTGCTCCTAGCAATAATATTTATTCCAGTGTTATGCTTCATACTTGGAGTCTTGCTCAATTATGAGATTAGGAAGATTTATGCTAGGAGTCAGTATAGGCTTGGACCACTACTTTCAATGCATGGTGAGTTGAGGGGGCTTTTAGGTTCAAGTAGGGTTTTACAACCCCTCTACGATGTTTTGAAACTTATGTTTAAGGAGACGATTATACCTAAAAGTGCACGTAAAGGTTTATTTGTTTCATCACCAATAGTAAGCCTCATCCTGGCAGTTTTATCCACGTACTTTATATCCTATGGTGGTTTAAGCTTGCTTGCAGATAATCCGCTCAGCATAATCTTCATAACATACATTTTAATTGGTGTATCCCTATTCTGGGTTTTGGGTGGTTTGTCGTCATCATCACCTTGGAGTGTTGTTGGATCTAGGAGGGAGGCTGAGCTGATGCTTGTAATTGAAGTTTCATTGCTCTCATCAATATTCTCTTCAGCCATAATATCCAATTCACTATCGATTGGCGGCATCATGAGTTTTCAGCTGAAATCCTATCCAATAATTCTTCTAAATCCCTTCGCAGCCTTAGTTTTCATAATTGCAGTACTTGGGAAACTGCACTTCAACCCATTCGAAATACCTGAAGCTGATGTGGAGATAGTTTCAGGTCCCTACACAGAATACTCCGGAAAACTTCTAGCAACAATATTATCCTCAAAATACATTCTAACATCAGTCCTCACTGGATTGTTTGTAAACCTATTCCTTTCAGGGGGACTTATACTGCAACCAACAAGCATATACAATCAAATATTCAACTTCATAGTCTTCCTATTGGAGTGCTTCATAGTCACATTCATAATATCCATAGTTCACTCAATAGCCCCAAGATTTAGAATTGATCAAGCAGTCTCATGGGCCATCAAGTACCTATGGCCTTTATCCGCATTCTCCATAATATTCTCCATAATCATCAGGTTTATTTTGGGGGTGGCATGAATTGCTCAAATCATTTAAGAGAGCCATTGAAGCTCTAAGTAAACCATACACAATTAAGTATCCTGCTGGTATTGGCGTTGAGAAGTATAGTAGTGTTCCAGAAACTCTGCGCGGTGTGCCTGAATTCAATGCAGATAAATGTATTGGGTGCAGTGCATGCGTTAGCCAATGTAGTAGCGGTGCATTAACATACATGGATGCGGAGGGTAAACGCAATCTAAACATCAATCTGAATAAGTGTGTGTTTTGTAGGCGTTGCGCCGAAGTATGCCCTGAAGATGCATTAACCTTAACCACTAAATTCGAAATAGCATCAAACAATAAATCGGAACTCAAAGTTTCAAACACAATTGAACTTTCAAAATGCATTAACTGCGGAAACTACTTTGCACCAGAAAAGCAACTTAACCGCATCACCGATAGGTTAATGAGTGGATTAAAGGAGGCTAAAGCCATACAATACGCCCAAGAAGATCTACCAAAATACCTACACCTATGCCCAAATTGCAGGAAAATCCTAAGCTTCAAACTAAATATCCACACAAGGAAGCACGTCCTATATGATACATCTTAACATAACACCCACAACCAATTACGACCCAACATCAATCCTACAATCCCTACCCTATCTAACAATAAGCTTCATCCTATTAACCATAATCATATACTTAAGCTCCAAAATAGTCGGACTCAAAAGCCTCCCCCTAGCCATATCCTCCTCCACAATGATCATGCTAATGAACTCAATAATATCATCATTCAACCAATTCCAAGCCTCATACATCCTCAAACTCATAATATACCTATCCATCATAAAATTCATATACAGATCAAGCTGGTC
>NZ_JANGFQ010000026.1:0-15704 GCF_024707025.1 Candidatus Culexarchaeum yellowstonense | reverse complement strand
TCCTAATATCCTCAAGTATTGGTAGACTAACATCATAGTAATCCCTCAAAAGTTCATGCTGATAATTAACTATTAAACCAAGCAAACTCAATTTATCTTCAAAATCCACATGACACTCTAAATTCATAATTCTACTAAGATCTTCAAATCTAGGTTTAATCACCCCCTTAATTAAATTCACAGCGTAAATTGTGGACTTATTCATTTTAATTGTGAATATGAGTCTATTGGCAAGCTTTTTGGGTATGGAATTCAAGTATGGTTTGAGAGCCTCCTCAGAAATTAAATGCCATGAAACTCTATCATAGGATGTTGAAAGCTTAGACTTCAAATTCTCATCAACACCAACCTCAAATAACAATATCCTTAAAGCTTCATTAAGCTCAGCCTGTCTAACTGGGTGAACATTGAAAATCCTCCTATGAACCCCTGAATCCACAACCACGAAAATTAAGTCTTCATGGGGTAGATGCTCAATGGTGCATGGAGGCTTAGGATCTAGTAGAATTACTCCACCATAAGAACATGCATACTGATCCAATCTACCACAAGGAATACCCATAACATCATGCTCAGCGAAGTAAGCCAACTCAGCAATCCTATGCCTATCTAGATTCAACCCATAAATTTCGGATACAAGCTTAATTATTGAAACTTCAAGGGCAGCACTACTTGCAAGACCGGAACCCATGGGTATCTCACTCCACAAAACAATATTAATGCCATTTAGTTTGAAGCCGAAATCCTCCATGGACTTGAAAACAGCTCTAACATAATCCCCAAACCATCCACCACCAATAAGATTGAAATCACCAATACTGAAACTATCAAAACCATTGGGAATATTTAGTGAAGTGAAATTTACAACTCCACCACAACCCCTAACACCAGCCACATAACATCTAAGATTAATGGCAACTGGAACTACTGGTAAACCCTTATAATCTTGATGGGTATTCAAGAAGTCAACTCTACCAGGACTGGACACGAAAACTGGTTTAAAATTTGCATTGGAGGGGAGATGTGAAATCAATTTACGGCGAATTTCACTTACATCCACAATAATGATATAAGGTGAAGTTTTATAGAAATTTATTGTGAATAATATGGAGTTGGAGAAGATTGATTTGGATAAATTCTATTTGATATTGCATCCAAGACCAGCATATGTTATAGGTTCTGGGAAGTTTGGTGAGAAAGTGAATTTCATGGCTGCAAGCTGGGTTACACCCATGGGTGAAGAACCCCCACTAGTCTGCGTAGCCATAGGTAAGGGGAGTTTAACCAATGAATTGATACGTGAATATAGGCAGTTTTCAGTGAATGTGCTCCCAATAGATAGAGTTAACGAGCTGTATACAGTTGGAACTGTTAGTGGTAGGGAGATGGATAAAACCAAGATATTGAAGGCTGTGGAAGGTGATGAATTAACAGTTCCAATAGTTGAAGATGCCATAGCAGTCCTCGAATGTGAATTATGGGATAAAGTTGAATCAAATGATGTCACACTATTTATAGGGCAAGTTGTAAATGCAAAGGCAAACCCAAAATACTTCAACCAGAAAACGGGATGGAATATTAGGGATAACCCAGTACCATTACACAATTGGGGTAAAGGCTTCCATAGAGTAGGTCAATTCATAATGGCAAAAACACTAGAGAAGCATGAAACAAAATGATTTAAAGAAATATTGCAGTGAAAACAATTTCACTTTCAATTTATTTTGAAAACTTTAATGGCATTCTCTCCAAGAATCATCTTCTCTTCTTCCCCGCTTACCCCCAACTGCTTCACTCTCCAAACAGCATTTTCAATATCAGTTATTTGGTGTGGGAAATCTGTTCCAAGCATTATTTTATTGGCACCTAGAAACCCGCATGAAAACTTTAATATATTGTTGTTGTAGCATATGGAGTCAAAATATATATTTTTGAGATATGCTGATGCTGGCTTATTAATAACCTTCTTAGCTTCAGGGTATGCTTGAATACAAGTATCTATTCTACCAATAATGTATGGTAAAACCCCTCCAAGATGTGCAACAACAATCTTCAATGAAGGAAACCTCTCCATAACTCCACTTAAAATTAACCTTAAAACTGCTAAGCTGGTGTCCACTGGAAAACCGAACATTGGCACAATCCTATAATCCTCCATGAACTTGAAGTTTATTGGGGATGTGGGATGTATGAATAATGGGAAACCCAGCCTTTCAGCTTCACCATATATTGGCCAGAATTCCCTTGAATCAAGAGGTTTACCATTAATGTTTGAGAATATTATGGCACCATTCAGCCCCAAATCCAAAATTGCCCTCCTAAATTCCTCCAAAGCCATTTCTGGGGATTGCAATGGTAAAATTGCAAGAGCCCTAAACCTATCCGGATACTTCTCAACAATCTCTGAAAACGAATCATTAACTATTTTAGCCAATTTAACCCCCCTATCCACAGGTTCCCTTTCAACGCCAGGAGTAGTTAAAGTTAGTATCTGCATATCTATACCATACTTATCCATAACCTTAATCCTCTCCAAGACATCAATGTGCGGTTTAACCACCACATTGTAATCCCCCTCATACCTTATGATCAAATTTCCATGCCCATTGAATTCGATGGATGCGTAGCCTCCACCAATCTTCAATTCTTCAATATATTGTGGTGGATAGAAGTGATTGTGAACATCAATGCTCATTTCAACTCAACCCATAAGCTCTAAATTACATTCTCCCCATCATATCAATTATCTTAACTATATGTTTAATGCCAAGCTTGAAATCTTCCAATCTTATATTCTCATTTGGCGAGTGGTTGTTGGATTCATGATATCCCACACCCACAGAAACCATTGGTATTTTAAGCTCATTTACGAAGAGATACATTGGACCACTACCAGAGGATATTGGGTAGACTATGGGTTCTAAACCGTAAATCTCCCTTGCCGAAGATAAAGCCACTTTAACTATCTCAGCTTTCAAATCAGTTTTTGCAGCTTCATACCCAGATAATAGCGTGACTTCAATATCATTGAAACCATACTTATCCATATGCCTCTTAAGCTTCTCCAAAAGACTTTGACAAGTTAATCCAGGTGGAAGTCTGAAATCCACTTTAGCCATGGCATAGCTTGGTATTATCGTCTTTGAACCTTGACCAATGTATCCTGAATACAGCCCATCAATATTGCAAGTTGGATTGAATAGCATGGATTTTAAAGCTTCAAACCCCCTAACGCCACCCACAAACCCCCTTATACCAAGCCTCTTGATAATCTCTTCATCATTGAATGGTATGCTCTTTAAAAGCTCCTCATCCTCCCTCTCAACTGGCTTTAGATCATCATAGAACCCATCTATCAATATCCTACCATCATCACCACGCAAACTATTCAAGAAGTATATGAGCCTCCAAGCAGGGTTAGGTATGATGGCAGCTTCACCACTATGAACATCCACCCTCGGACCCTTCACTCTAAATTCAAAGTACGCAATACCCCTAACACCCAATGTAATAACTGGACGGCCACTCACATCCCTATAACCAAACTCCCATATACCAGCATCTGCTGAAAACATGTTACCATAACTCTTAACATAACTTGGAAGTGAGGGGCTTCCAATCTCCTCCTCCCCCTCAACAACAAATTTAACTGCTATGGGTAAATCACCAAAAACATTCAACATGGACTCCACAGCCTTCAATCTTGCAATTATATTCCCCTTATTATCCGCAACACCCCTAGCAAATATCTTCCCATCCCTTATACTTGGCTCAAATGGCGGTGTCACCCACAAATCCAGTGGATCTGGCGGTTGAACATCATAATGATTATAGAATAGTAGCGTCTTCTTGTAGGATCTAGGCTTATACTCAGCATATAATAGTGGATTACCCTTATCCACGTTCAAAACCCTAACATTTAAACCAGCATCCTCAAACATAACCCTAAGCTTATCCACAGCCTCCACTATACCAACATTCTGAGCTGCAATGGATGGAATCCTACAAATCTCCTTCAAATCAGATATGAACTTCTCAAAATTCTCATCAATATAATTGAAAACCGTGTTAAGCATGAAAATATATTGAAATAAATTGTTTTTAAAGGTTTGGTAGCTTATGGTGTTATGGAACGCTTAAAGTTGGTTAGAGATCTACATCCATCCTCAGTGCACACCACAGTATCCTCTATTCTAACCCCAAACTCACCCTTCAAATATATTCCAGGCTCCACTGTGAAAACCATACCAGGCTTCAATTCCAGCCCACCCCCCTTAACGAGGTATGGCGGTTCATGAACTTGCAATCCAACTCCATGACCAAGCCTATGCGTGAAGTACTTACCAAAACCTTCACCTTCAATAATACTCCTAGCAAAGGAGTCAGCTTCACCACATGTTACGCCAGGCTTAATTTTGCTAATAGCATACCTATTAGCCTTATAAACTATATCCCAAACTTTACTCTGAAATTCGCTGGGTGAACCAAAAACTACGGTTCTAGTTATGTCTGAGAAGTATCCATTAACAGAGCAACCAGCATCTATTAAAACAACATCCCCCCTCCTCAACTTTGAAAATCCAGAGTATCCATGGGGTAGAGCCGACTTTGCTCCAAATAGGACTGTGGAGAATTGAGGTGTAGCTCCAAGCTCCCTCATCTTAGATGCACAAATATGGCTTAACTCAAGCTCAGTAACACCTTCAGATAGG
The DNA here is from genome assembly GCF_024707025.1 of Candidatus Culexarchaeum yellowstonense. Taxonomy (NCBI): domain Archaea; kingdom Thermoproteati; phylum Candidatus Culexarchaeota; class Candidatus Culexarchaeia; order Candidatus Culexarchaeles; family Candidatus Culexarchaeaceae; genus Candidatus Culexarchaeum; species Candidatus Culexarchaeum yellowstonense. The sequence continues at coordinate 10,992 of NZ_JANGFQ010000026.1, read as the reverse complement.
CTTTGAAGGACTGTTTCAACAGCCTTATCAGATATTTCACATGCCCTCCTAATATTCTCCAATTCCCATTCACTCTTAATCATCCTCATACCATAAACCATGCTGGAGACATCAATGAAGTGTACTCCATTAAGCTTTGATTGAAGCTTATTAACCCACCCCCAAGGGGCATCTTCACATAAACCTATAACGCCAAATCTAGGTTTACACTCAACAATAAGCTTAGACAATATTTCAATGGCATCTTCATCCTCATCCCAAACCTCAATCCTACTTATCCATGTACGTTGCCCCCTAAGCTCCTCCTCAAGCTTTGGAACCAAAATAAATGAATCTCCATCCGCACATATGTAGGCAGCTGTAAGCCTCTCAGACAAACCAATATTTACACCAGTGAAGTAGTATAGATTTGCACCTGGAAATAGTAGGAGACCATCAATGCCCTCACCCTCAAGCTTCCCAACAATCTCATCACACCTCGCCTTAAAAAGGTCAATCAAGTACACCACCAAAAACAAATATTTAACATTAAAAATAGAAATAGCTTTCCAAACCAAAACCCTTAAATAAAAGCGTATAGGGGGTTAATTGAGGTGAACTCGAAATATGAGCTCTGAAGAAGAGGGCCTGTCAAAAGTAGAGCAACTGAAGCCAAACACCAGAAGCGTAAACATAATAGTTAAAGTGGCATCGAAGGGCGAACCCAGAATGGTTAGTGGCGGAGCACACAGAGTTGCAGACATACTAGTTGGAGACGAAACTGGAGCAATATACCTAACACTATGGGATGACGCCATAGACAGAGTAGATGAGGGAATGGTAATAAAGATAAAGAACGGATTCGTAAGCCTATTCAGAGGTAGCATGAGGTTAAATGTTGGAAGATATGGAAGCTTCGAAACAGTGGAAAATGCACCAGAAATAGAAGTAAACACAGAAAACAACCTCTCACTCGTACAATACGAGCAAGAAGAGAGGAGGGAAAGTAGATTCGGTAGAGGGAGACCAGGCCCTAGAAGATTTGAGGGGAGAAGAACTAGAAGATAGATGAATGGAAAATAGAAGATAAATAGGGTAAGAGGAGTAGAGTTGGTTTTTTGAACTAAATTTTTATGTGGAAATATAGGAAACCCAGAAATAAGTAAATTTTTATCCGAGAAAAGCCAATCATAAAATTGAAGGAATGTCAACGGAAAACATCATACTTATAAGAACAATTTTCGGAAGCCCAATAATAAGGCCAATAATAAGATTCCTGTCAACACACGAGTATAATGGTAGATCACTATTAAACCATGCATTAACAATATATTCTGGGGAGGAGGAAGCAGAAAACTTAACTCTAAAAATAGCTTCATCAATAATCTCCGAAATTATAAGCTTAGGAGCAAAAATAATGAAGGTAAATGAGGGGGAAGCTAAAAAGCTATTCAAGAATAAAGCGTTGAGGAGGGGGCTAGAAGTAATTTTGAGGAGCCTAGGGAAATATGGGGTAACTGTACCACAAAAACTGGATTCACCATTCCTAGTGGTATGGAATTTCACAAACCTATGCAACCTTAAATGCAAACACTGCTACCAGAATGCATCATCAATAATGGAGGGGGAATTGACACTCGAAGAGAAGATGGATGCATTGAGGCAACTGGAGGAGGCAGGGGTATCGGCAATAGCCTTCTCAGGGGGAGAACCACTCATACACCCACACTTCTTCCAAGTGGCAAAGGAAGCTGTGAACAGAGGATTCTACACTGCAGTGGCAACCAATGGAACTACAATAACAGATGAAGTTGCAAAGAAGATGAGGGAGATTGGGATAAACTATGTTGAAGTAAGCTTAGACTCAGCAAACCCAGCTAAACATGATGAATTTAGAGGGGTTAATGGAGCATGGAAGAAGGCTGTGGAGGGGATAAAGAATTGCGTGAAAAATGAGATATTCACTGGAATAGCCATAACAGCCTTAAAGAGGAATTATGGGGAATGTAGGGAGATAATTAGTTTAGCAAGGGATTTGGGTGTAAAGAGGGTGATATTCTTCAATTTCATACCAGTGGGGAGGGGGGAATGGATAGTTAAGGAGGATTTAGATCCATGGGAGAGGGAAGAATTCCTAACAACACTATATGAGGCAATGAAGGATTATGGTATAGAAGTCCTCTCCACAGCTCCTCAATATGCTAGAGTTGTAATTCAAAAGTCGCATGGAGTATGCATAAGCCCAGTACACTTCTATGCAGGTCCAGCAGTAGCTGGACTCAACTATTTGGCTGAATTCATTGGTGGATGTGGTGCTGGGAGAATATATTGTGCACTACAACCAAATGGAGATGTAACTCCATGCGTCTTCATACCAGACATAATCCTTGGAAACATTAGGGAGAAGAGGTTTAGGGATATATGGAATAATACGCCAATACTATCAGCCTTCCAAAGCAAAGACATTTTAAGGGAGAATTGCGGTAAATGTAGCTTTAGATATATTTGTGGTGGATGTAGAGCAAGGGCATACGCATACTTCAAAGACATACTAGCACCAGATCCAGGATGCATATACAACTCTGAACAATACGAGAAAATTCTAGGGGAAATGCATATAACCGTTGAAGGTAAAGTGAAGGTTCATGCAAATTAAATTAACTTCATAACTGGAGCTTTCCCTAAGAAGCCTAAATCAGCAACATCACCATAATCACCATCACTTAAAACAACCCTAATCCCATTAGGCTTACCCTTAACACTTAAAGTTGAGTAAACGTCTAGGAGGAATCTGGTGAGGAGATCATAATCCATTCTTGGAAGAACAGCCATATCAAACCCTGCAACGCAAATGGAGGAGTATCGCAACAGATCGTAAGCTGAAAGCTTACCCTCAAAACCCAATTGCATAAGCTTCGAATCCTCAGCATATGGAAGCATGAGTTCATTAAACCCAATGGAAGAAGGCTCCATTGAAGCAGCATGCTTCAAAACCCCATTAACATCATAAATGGATTTCAAAGTTCCAACATCCCCAAACCTAACATTACCAAAAACCTCCAAGAGATCAACAACACTCTCATCCATCCATGGAGATATGGATAAATCCAAACCCACCAATGGAAACTTGAAACACTCAGCCAAATACGTTATAAACCCCTTAACACGCTTAACACAATCCAAAATAGTATTCAAAATTGGAACACCATTATTCAAACCTTCAATCAAAGTTTTAACATATAGTAATGAAGCTGAAAGCATTGGGCTAATTCCAGCAGAAGCCGATGGGAAATATGGCGTAATAATGTTTCCACCCACTGAAAATGAAACCTTCACGAAAGCCTCCAATGGAAGCTTCCTCCTAATAGTTATCAACAAATCCCTAAACACTCTAAGCTGATCCAAACCCCCATACAAGGATATGAATAGCTTATCAAAACCCCCAAGTAAATCCACAACGTAATCCACATTTAGAGATGAATTACACATTAATGGAATTGCATAATAATTGAATGGCTCAGAAACATCATCCAAAAACTCCACTAATTCAGGCAGATTCCTAAAACTCTGCGGATCAACAGCCAACCTCAAAGTCCAAACATCCAAACCAAAACTTTTAGAAGCTTCACCAACAACATCCCATACAAATCCGGAAATTGCAGAGAAATCCTTTAGAAATTTCGATGGAATGAGGAAAGTTAAACTCCTAACCCTCAAACAAACCACAAAATAAAATCCACAACACAATTAAAAAGAGTTGCTAAACGAAAGCGATAAAAGGGGTGGAAGATAACCTATAACATGAGGACCAAAAATGACAACAATGACAAAGGAAAAGGAGTATGCTTTAAGCATTATTGATAAGTATGAGGGGCGTTTTGTTGAGGTTTCTGATTTGGTTTGGGAGTTTGCTGAGCTTGGTCTTGTGGAGTTTAAGTCTTCTAGTTTGTTGGCTGATGAGTTGGAGAAGCATGGTTTTAGAGTTAAACGTGGCATTGCTGGTATGCCAACAGCATTCATGGCTGAATGGGGAAGTGGGAAACCAGTAATTGCAATTTTAGGCGAATATGATGCATTACCAGGATTATCACAGAAGAGGGTTCCATGGAGGGAACCATTAGTTGAGGGAGCTCCTGGTCATGGTTGTGGACACAACATTTACGGTGCAAGTGGCTTAGCAGCGGCTATTGCAGTTAGATATGCTATGGAGAAATTTGGCATTAGTGGCACCATTAGATTCTATGGATGCCCAGCAGAAGAGAATTACAGTGGGAAACTATACATGGTTAGAGATGGATATTTCGATGATGTAGATGCAGCAATAGGTCATCACCCAAGCACGATGAATGGAGCAACATTAATGAGTTGCTTGGCAATAAACTCCGCTAGATTTCATTTTTATGGTAGGGCTTCTCATGCTGGTGGTAGTCCTGAGGCTGGTAGGAGTGCTCTTGATGCTGTTGAGCTTATGAATATTGGTGTCAACTATATGCGTGAACATATTATTCAGGATGCTAGGATTCATTATGTGATTGAGAAGGGTGGGGATCAGCCTAATATTGTGCCTCCATATGCTAGGAGTTGGTATTATGTTAGGGCTCCTGAGAGGGAGCAAGTTGAGGAAATCTATAATTGGATTCTGGATATAGCTAAGGGGGCAGCACTAATGACACAAACACAATACAAAGTGGAGTTAATAGAGGGATTACATAACAAGATACCAAATAGAACGCTTGCTGAAGTTGTAGTTAAGAATATGAGGCTGATTGGTTTGCCGAAGTATAGTGATGAGGATATTAAGTTTGCACAAGAAATTGCTAAGACTATAAGTTTGGAGGAGAAGATAAATCAGCTTAAGAAGTCTAAGAGGCCTGGATGGGAGAAGCTTATCGATAAATTGATGGATGATGAGATACCAGACCCATGGGGTGAAGGGGAAATTAGCCACGGCTCTACGGATGTGGCGGAGATAAGTTGGAAGGCTCCGACTGTGGAATTTGGAACAGCAACATGGGTTCTTGGGACACCTGGACATTCATGGCAGAATGTTGCTCAAAGCGGTGTTGGCCTAGGACATAAATCATTAATATTTGCAGCAAAAACGATGGCTGCAACAGCATTAGACCTACTAACAACACCTGAACTACTCCAAAAAGCGAAGGAAGAGCATGCCAAGAGACTTAGGGGTAGGAAGTATAAACCTCCAATACCACCAGACCATAAACCACCACTAGACGCATGGAAAAAATAAAACATAAAATAAACTCTCAACCTTTTTTCTCCATAAAGCTCATGAATATACCTTGTTAAAATTCTTTTCCATGGTTAAGTATGTGTTTTAATTGTAATTTTATTTTCCATAAATCCGTTAAAGCCATGTCTATTGTTGGATAGTTGTATATGGTTTCACCTGGAGACTCATTGTAGAATGGTCTATTGCAGTCTGGACACCCAGACGTTTTGAATGGTTCACCACTTTCAACAACCCTAGCCAATAGTGTTTTATCGATGTTTATTGCTTTAAGCCTTCCAGAATCATCGAATTCAAAGTTATCCATGCTTGCCATATTATGTTTTAATAGGTAGTGGGATAACTGTATGGCTCTATATGATGATACATCTGGTTTCGGATGATTTTCCATGGATGTACCCTCCATCGGTGTGAATGCAAATAGACCAACATTAATCTTAGACTCGTATAGTCTATTAATCATGGATATGAATTCTTTATCGGAATCCCCTAAACCATAGATTAAGTGTACTGAAACCTTATATGGACCCATAATTTCCGCAGCCTTCAAAACCATATCCATAGTTTTACCCCAAGAGAAAGTCTTCTTCACTTCCCTAAACACCAATTCAGATGCAGCATCAACCCCTATCCCAATCCTATCAACACCACAATTCTTTAAGAGGATAATATCATCAATACTTCTAGGATGTATTGAAACTGATATTGGCAGATTAGTGACCTTTCTTATATTTGAAACTATGTTTGCAGTATCTTCAACGTATCCGGGATATATTAGGGTTTGAATGCATATTCGTCTAAATCCATTAGCATGTTTAATTGCATTTAGAACATCATTGAATTTGAATTTTGGCCAAGTAACTCTGGATAAGTATTCTGGGTCGGACTTGCTACCCCTAGCTTGAGTACAAAATGCGCAATTAGCCATACACCTACCATCAGTAAAGGTCATGAGGTACGCTGTTGTGGGTTCAGCTAAAACCCTAATTCTCAGTAAACCCAGTTTAGCAGCGGTACCAATGGATACCCTAATATAATCCAGCAATACCAGTGTACACCTCTACCCTTCAGGTTTAGCTGAAAGTATTGCATTAACAATATCTCTGGCAGTCATCATGGGAAACTCCACAGACCCCTCTGAGAGGAATTTTGAAATCCTCCCCTCCAACTCAACAGCATCCAATTTTGCACCGATCAATGTATTCTCCAACCCTCTAATAGCATCCTCCGGATACATGAAGAAATCACCAGTAATCCTAATACTTTTTATAATGCCATTATCAACTTCCATGGAAACTTTAATTAGTTTCGTAGCTTTATAAACTCCTTTAAACTTCAATGGGGGACACCATAAAAAGATTTGAGGGGGAGTATATGAAGCTTATCACAGTATGTTTAGATGGAAGGTTATTGGGACTGCTTCACCCCAAGATTGCCTTATTGGGCATATCCTTTGCGCAATTTCAAAGCAGGAGTAGGCTTTCTCACGCTCCCACTTAGTATCCTTAAGCAACTTAACATTTATTGTGAAATCTATTTTCGTAAAAATTATCTTCTCCAAACCTTCCACACGCATGTTAACTTTTGCTATTGTCTCAAGGCTTTGTATACCGAGTTTTGAGTTACCCGCTATTAATAGGAAGAGGGTGTTCATACATGAAGCAAGAGCTGCTGCGAAGAGATTTTCCGGTGTGGGATACCCTCTCTCACCACCAAATTCCACAGGAGGACTTATCGTTGCAATCTCCCTATCATCAACAAAAACTTTTGATTTCACACCTGAGGATAATGCTGCTCTACCCTCGAAAACGAATTCGCTCATAAAATGACAATAGTAATACTTCAATTTAAGTTTTACCCTTACAAAAATAAGGGGTATTGATATGGGATTTATAATTCGAATGGATTCAACTCATCAGCAGATGTCAATGGACGTTTTGGATGCAAATACTTTGCTAGGAAACTGTAGACTTCCGCTCTAACTTCCCTTGCAAACAATGTGTCAATTCTATTGAAGGAGTGTCCTCCAGGAGCTTCCTTAAATATTTTATACTCAAACTCCTTGCCAGCGGCTTTAAGTGCATTTATAAGGTTTAAAACCTCAAGGTAGTTTACATCCTCATCATTGGTTGTCGTGTGAATTAATAGTGGAGTTTTAAGTCTATCAACATAGTGCACTGGAGATCTACGCCTATACTCCTCAACATTATCACAGACATCCACGCCAACGTGATAATTGGCGATAAACAAGTCTCTATAATTCTGCCCCTTATAGCCCATCCTCATTATCAAATCGCTAACGGGAACACCAGCATATGCAACCTTATAATCGTCTGGATAGAAGAATATGTTCATTAGAGCATGAAGTCCACCATGACTCCAACCCACAATTCCAATCCTATTGGGATCAACATACCTACAGTTTTCCACCATCCAATTCCTAGCTGCATGGGTATCCTCAATCTCCAATCCACCATAATCTATCAATTCATAGAAGGCTTTCCCATAACCAGTACTACCACGATACTCTGGAGCCACCACCAAGTATCCTTGAGCCAACAACTCCCTAACAATATTCGCTGAAGCAGTACTCATATTTGCATGAACTCCACCATGAGGTAAGACTATCAATGGATACTTCTGACTTTTATCAAGATCCTTCGGTAGGAATACGTAACTCCAGAATATCACTGGATTCCTAGCCCCAGGAGCATTCGGCTTTTGAACCTTACTTGGAGGAGGACCAACCATCCTAAACTTAAATATCCTTGCAACATCCCCAAGCATATTATACCACAAAACATCGTCAATACGCTTATCCAAAGCCAAGAACATATGCATCAAAGATTCACGCATCTGCCTCAATTCTTCCAAAATCATCCTCAAATCCTCTGACATAGCAATCAATACCAAGTATAAGCAATAAACCTAAAAGCGTTTCTAAAACATGAGAAAAAGAATCAAGGAAATGATATATGAGTTCCCCGCTATTCTGGCTTTACGATTATTGGCATAGTTACGCTTCCACTATGTATTTTCATATGAAAACCAGAGATTATCTCTAGTATTTCAGTTTCTGGGAAGAGCCCATGTTCATAATATTGGTATCGTACTTCAACGTATGGGTTTATGATTGCATGAACTGCATAGTCAATGCGTACGTATAGCTTCTTTGGAACATAATTGCAAGGGCTTTCAATACGAAAAGAAAAAGTTAAAATGTTAGAAATAGGGGAAAACCCTACGCCACCAAAGGAGCCAGTGGCATATAGGTCAATATTGGTATCATTGATATAAGCAAATAAGCTAACCCCTTCAATAGTAACTGCAAAGCCCTTTATTAATGGATTATATGTTTTCTCACCTATTTTCTTAACATCAACATCCGCTGATCTAATACACTTCCTCACCGAATCATTATATTTCCAGAAAAATAGCGTGATTATTCCAAAATCCGCTTCTCCTAAGAAAGGATTACTATAGTGAACTACCGTATAGTTAGACACGTAACCTCTATACCAGATTAGGGATCCATTGAAAGATTCTAATCCAATTGGAGTTAGGTAACGTGGGCATGTAAAAAAGTTGTACAACAAAATTATTGCTACGATTATTATTGAAAAGATGGTTATGTATTTTCTGTTTATGTATTTCCTCATAGTGATCACTTTATTTTGGTGTAACTGTGAATTTTATGTCTATTGTGGCGTATGCATATGCTATGTCTACTGCTTGTCCACTTTCTGGAGATATTATGCCCTCCCCCTCAATTGGGTTCCTCCCCTGAAGACCGCCCTCAACCCAAATAGAAAACGACGCACACCAAGTCAACCTACAAGTAACCTCATAAGTATGCGTATCTAAAAGCCCTCCATAAGCTGCCCGGAACCTAACATCAACTGAAAACTCACTTAGGCTTCCACAACCATAAACCGTAATTTCACGATCTGCATCGCTAACTTTCGTGGAGCTTGAGAGTAGTTTGAATGGATTTGGGAATGAAAATCCCGATACTGTTTGAATAACATCCAATAATAAATCAACAATTTCATCTACGACTTCTGAACCTTGAGGTACTACTTCGCCGTTTTGGAAACGTACAGCCCTTAAGACTTTCGGGTCTGTGTATTCTGTTTGGTTTGTTAAATCTTTTATTTTTATTACTTCTATTTTATACATTATTTGGTTTGGTTGTGACCACCATTGTTGTCCTCCACAATACCATGATGTTGTTCCCTCACTACCACCCATGTATATCTCCCCAAGACCCTCATGACTAAAGGAGTCCTTCCAACGGGCAGCCCATGCAAAGTAGCCTATTGTGTGGTAATGATACGTCCCTCCAGATGGGGGGATATATGTGGCTCCATATAACTTCAGTGCCGCCACTACTCGCTTGTATCACGGCATAAACGTTTCCGCAGAAGATGGGTATTGTGAAGATCGCTATTAGCGGTATTGTATATAGTAGTGAGGTGTTTCTAACCCCTTTCATTTAGGGAACACCTCGAAAATATTGTGCAAAAACCAATATATATATCGACTGACCAAAATCGCCTATCAGGAACTGCCACATATAGTGGTGTGGTTTATATAGGAATTGCGAAGCATTTTTGTAAGTGAATATATTATGAAGTGGAAGTTTGACTGAAATCAAAATTTTAGCCGTCATTTTACTCAAATAGGTTTGGTCAATAATTTTTAGGTAGATATGCCAATGTTGGGGGAAGCTTATTAAGCTGGCAGTGTGGATAAATAATTTTGGGTTCTAACCATGAGCATAGTTGTTCCGAAGAAGCTTCTTGAAGAGTTGAAAAGGAAGGGGTTTGATGCTGAACCACTTATTATTGACCTTTTGGCTAAGTATTTAAATTTAGACCCTAAGATTGTTGTTGATTCCCATATTGAGCTTGCTTTAAGGTATTTTGAGGAGGGCATAAACTTCATCGATAAGGATCCTGTTCAGGCTAGTGAGAAGTTGTATAAAGCTGCTGAAGAGACTGTGAAGGCCCTTACAGTGCACTTCAACTTGAACGACATCCTCGATACTGTAGAGAAGAGGGGTAGATGGACTGCCACAGAACTCGATAAAGCAGTTAGGAGGATTTCTCAAAAACTTGGGAAGTGGTTTATATACTCATGGGATGCCGCATGGACACTACATGTATGGGGATTCCATGAAGCAAAACTTGATTCTGAAAGCATAAAGGAGAGAGTGACAGAAATAGAGAAAATGATCACAGAAGCACGGAAAATCACAACCAAAGAATAACGGTTCAGCCCCCCTCATACAAGTTCACAGCAATCGAACCTAATATCCATAAATCTAAATGGATCATGACAGCCGAACCGTCAACTAATAAGCCACTAAAAATAGATTTATGTAAAAATGAAAGGAGCATGGAAAGCCAATAAACATTGTATAATTAACGTGGTGTTTAACCCATTACCCTGGTATTATTGTTATTGGAATTGTTACGCTTCCACTATAGACTTTTACATGGAATCCAATGGTTATGTATTTGTATTCGCTATACCATATCTCGGCATATGGGTTTATGATTGCATGAACTGTATAATCAATACGTGCATACAAAGTTTTTGGAAGATAATCGTGCATGTGGTAAATTAGATGATAGAATCCCGATGAATTGTATGAAGATATCTTACAATCAAGACCAGCATAGGCGTATATGTGTATGTCTGTATCATTGCAGTAGTCGAATAGGATGACATCTTCAATGTTTATGATAAACCCCCTT
>NZ_JANGFQ010000025.1:0-16996 GCF_024707025.1 Candidatus Culexarchaeum yellowstonense | reverse complement strand
CCTATAGAGTTTTGCTCTACCTATTTTCCCGGAAACTTTCACTATGCCGTACTTTTCTATATCTTCAAAGTACTTGTAGAAGGTTTGCTTACTCATCCCCAGAGCTTCAATAACTTCCTTCTTGGTGAAGTCGAATAACGGGTTGTCTAGGAAGAAATCTATTATCCTTAGTTTGGGGGAGTCCCCGAGAGTCCTTAGTAAAATGGATTGGTATTCCTTCTTCGTGTAAATTTCTTCTGGCATACTTATCAATAAACAATTTATGGATAAAGTATTTAAAGTTAAATGATGGATATCTCATGCCTCATATATTCCAGCAAACTTATGGTGGCTTCAAACCAGACTAATAGAATTATTTAGAAAATAGCATTTTTCATAAGAAACGAAGAACTTCACAGATAAAGATTGAGCAGAAATTGTATCTTTATACAGAATTAAGGCAGCTACATCGAGCATATCGAATGTGTAAAATATTCCCAGAGAAGAATTAGGCTTAGTATAAAATTCAAACAGTAGGTTGGATTGAACATCATGGAGAAATACGGGATCTACATTGAAGGAGACGGGATAAAGTTTAAACATTATTCACCAACATCCATGATAATTTAAAACAATTAAATATGAAAGTAGGGAAAAAGCTAAATATACACATTTCTTCTCACTAATAATATTGATGATTAAGGATGTCCAATGTTAAAATTAAGCTTGAGAATGTAAGTAAGATATATCCAGGTAATATCATAGCTGTTAATGATTTGAATCTGGATATATATGAGCATGAGTTGTTTGTTCTCATTGGACCATCGGGATGTGGGAAAACAACAACTTTGAAGATGATTAATAGATTAATTGAGCCTACAAAAGGCAAAATATACATAGATGGGGAGGATATTTCCCGTATAAATCCAGTAGAACTAAGGTTAAACATTGGATATGTGATACAAGATGTGGGCTTATTCCCTCATATGACGGCGGGCGAAAACATTGCCATAGTCCCAAAATTGAAGAAGTGGCCTAAAGATGCTATCGAAAAACGTGTTACTGAATTATTTAATATGATTGGATTGCCAGCAGAGATATTTAGTAAAAGATATCCGCATGAGCTTTCCGGGGGGCAACGTCAAAGGATAGGCGTTGCACGGGCTTTGGCTGCAGATCCACCCATAGTTTTAATGGATGAACCTTTTGGCGCTTTAGATCCTATTACGAGAGTAATATTGCAAGATGAATTCTTAAAGATAAAGAAGATTATTAAGAAAACAATTGTTTTTGTTACCCATGACATAGAAGAAGCTGTAAAGCTAGGAGATCGATTAGGAATAATGAAAGATGGTAAACTGATCCAGGTAGGCACGCCAAGGGATATTTTAAAGAATCCCCGCGACCAATTTGTTAGATCAATCATAGGAGCTGACAAAATTTACAAACGAATTGACGTACTTAAAGTTGAAGATTTCCTTATAAAAGATGCCCCTGCCATTAATCTAAAGTGTAGTCTAAAGGAAGTTGAAGATTTCATGTTAAAATCGAATACAGAAGCTGTAATTGTAATTGATGAGCAAAAGAGGCCGATAGGTATTGTTTCATGGGCTGATATCTACCAAAGTAATGATAAAAAAATTCCAGTAGAGAATGTTTTGAAAACCATTAACCTCCAAATCGAGATGGGCGAAAATGCTCTGGAAGCATTTAAGAAAATGGCAAATCTAAACCTTCCCTTTGCACCAGTAGTGGATGACAATGGAGAATTGAAGGGTATTATCACTTTCAATAATGTAATGAAGATACTAACATCTTAGGGGGTTGAAACTATTTCCACAGAACTGTTTTCCAAAGTGATCTTTAGGCTTATAGAGCATCTCCAGCTAGCTTTTTACTCATTAATCCTGGCATTAGCTGTAGGAATATTAATAGGAATCTTTATATCGAAGTACACAAAATTGGCAATTCCAATAATAAGTGTAGCTGGCATCTTAGACACAATCCCAAGTTTAGCGATATTATCAGTACTTATACCCCTCGTTGGCATCGGAAAACCACCAGCAATAATTACACTTTTCCTTTATTCTCTTATGCCTATTATTAGGAATACTTATGTTGGTATTAGGGAGATTAATCCTGCAATAATAGAAGCTGCTGAAGGTATGGGGATGACTGAAATGCAAATACTAATAAAAGTAAGACTCCCACTAGCCCTACCAGTAATAATGGCAGGAATAAGAACTACCGCAACATTTAATATTGGCATAACCGCATTGGCAGCTGTTGTTGGTGCTGGGGGTTTAGGAACCTTCATATGGACAGGGTTAATGTTAATGGATTATGATTTGATGTTGATAGGCGCCTTAACTACATCGATATTAGCCATAGTAACCGATGCTGGGTTAGGTTTGATTGAAAGAAGAATTAAGAAAAGAGTAACTGGAAGAGGTGGTTAAGATGGATATAAGCATTCTCATGCTAAAGATTATGGAACACGTCAAATTAACCTTCACGGCACTTATCATATCAGTTGCTTTAGGCTTCTCAATAGGTATTTTGACATGGAAATACGTAAAGCTCTCTAATCTAATAATACATTTCGCTAATTTCATTCAAGCAATTCCAAGTTTAGCCTTCCTCACATTAATGGTTCCATTGTTTGGTCTTGGGGATACTCCAGCTACAATAGCACTTATTGTGCGAGCCCTTATGCCTATTATTAGGAATACTTATGTTGGTATTAGGGAGATTAATCCTGCAATAATAGAAGCTGCTGAAGGTATGGGGATGACTGAAATGCAAATACTAATAAAAGTAAGACTCCCACTAGCCCTACCAGTAATAATGGCAGGAATAAGAACTGCAGGTGTACTTTTAGTTGGGATAGCCACCATAGCTTCACTCATAGGAGCAGGGGGCTTAGGTGAAATACTCTTTCTGGGGATCACTAGCATGAACACAGATTTCATCCTTGCAGGGGCAATACCTGTAGCATTTCTGGCTGTAATAACGGAGGTAGTGCTTGGGCAAATTGAAAAAGCATTTATTCCAAAAGGTTTAAAGAAGTAGTTCGGATATCAGGCATGTGACTTGGAATAAATATTAACATGTTCACATGACACTTATAGACTGATAAAAACAAAAAGGTAAAAAATTCATCTAATAAACCTTTAATTTAGAAAGTATGATAGCACCTATTTCATCACCTAATTTTCAACAATAATCTCATAGTCCCTATAATCACTCTTAATTTTACCTCATATTTACTAGCTCTCTGAGTACAATTCAACGTAGATTTGTTGAGAAGAAGGCAGGAATCAGTTTTATATAATCTAAAACCAGTATACAGCATGACTTAAGCGCATCAATAAAACCCCTTTCTTATTACATCACTTATGCACGAAAAGTTTAAATTTAAAACCAATATACCATTATTTAGGAGCGCACATGTATCGCAAATCAACGTATTCTATGGGAGCAATAACGAAAATTAAAGTAATTCTTATAGCGATAATAATAATAGCCATATGCGCAATTGGCACCATCGTTTATTATGTCGTGTTTAAACCTCCAGAGGAAGTGATAACAATCACGATAGGATCAAAGAGGTTTACTGAACAATATATTCTGGGACATATGGTGGCAGAACTTATTGAAAGGAATACTCCTTACAAGGTTATACGGAAGGTTGGCTTGGGAGGAACTGCTGTTTGTCATGAAGCTCTTTTAAAAGGTGACATACAAATTTATGTGGAATACACGGGTACAGGATTTATGACTATACTCAAGATGAATTGGACAGCTGGGACAAGCCCGGATCAAATCTACGAAACTGTAAAAAATGAATACCAGAAGAGATGGAATATCATATGGCTACCAACATTAGGTTTCTCCGATACTTACTGTCTTGCAATGCGAAAAGCACAAGCAGAAGCCCTTGGAGTTAAGAAAATCTCGGATCTCAAGCCCTATGCAGCAAATCTGGTATTCGGTGGCACAGCTGAATTTGAAACAAGACCAGATGGTTATCCAGGCTTAACTAAGACATATGGCTTTTCCTTCAAAGAATATGTAGCATTGGATCCAGGGCTAATGTATATCGCATGCGCACAGGGAAGCGTTGACGTTATATCAGCTTTCTCTACCGATGCACGAATCCTCGCTTATAATTTAACGGTTTTAACGGATGACAAACAATTCTTCCCACCATACTATGCATGTATTGTTGTTCGTGGTGACCTCCTTGCAAAAGCACCTGCACTAAAAGATCTTTTAATGAAGTTGAGTGGAAAAATCGATGATAAAACAATGACTGACCTCAATTATCAAGTGGATGTTCTAAAGAAGGATCCATCTCAAGTAGCAAGAGAATTTCTGGAAAAGCTGGGATTAATTCCAAAATAATCACCCCTTTTTTCCAAATGTTTTTCATAAATTTCTATTTGCTCCATTAGAAGAGATACGCTTACTTTACCTTATTTCTAATACTCTTTATACCAGTTTTGGAAGAATAGGACTATAAGTCAACTTCTTTCATATGTATTGCTTTAGCAACTTTTGCCTTTACAAGTAGGTCTGTCTTTAGAACCAACATTTCTGCAACCTCTATTACAATTTCAATAAGCTTACATTTCTCTCCTTACATTTTAGCCACTAATTTTTCAAAATATTGTCGAATGCTTTTTTAATCTAATTTAGTATAAGCTCATGAAATTTAAATAAAATGCAATTAGTGCGGTACACATGTACGTAACCCAAAATACTTTTAAACTCTTGCATATAATATTGATAAGCTGGTGAGCATTTGAATGATTAAATTGAATGTGCCTAAATTGGAATTGCTTAGTAGAGATGACCTTGAAAAGGTACATAATGCTTCCCTTGAAGTTTTGGAGAGGACCGGCATTGTCTTTAAGCATGAGGAGGCCCTTAGGGTTTTTGAGGGTGCAGGTGCTCATGTGGATTATAAGGCTCAAAAAGTTTACATTCCCAATCATTTGGTTAAGGAGGCTTTAAAGAAGGCTCCAAGCAGAGTCATATGGCATGCGAGAAACCCGAAGAAGACTATAGTCTTTGAGGATGATAGAGTACATTTTGGTCCTGTATGTACCCCAGCCTTCGTATACGATTTGGAAACAGGATTAAGACGAAACGCCACTATGAAGGATTTTGAAAACATTGTGCGAATCATGGATTATTTAGAGAGGATTGATGATGGGTATGGGGCTGTTCAAATAACTGATGTTCCAGATCACGTTTACCACGCTTATGCAATGCTACTTCAAATTAAAAATACGGATAAACCCATTAGAGGTAGAATGAGGGGAACAACTGTAGCTAGGGATTGCCTAAACATGATATCCATGGTTGCTGGAGGTGAGGAGGAGCTTAGGAGGAAGCCAATGCTTCTATGCATGGTCAACCCCACAAGTCCACTACAATGGGATAAAGTAATGATTGAGGGGATGATGGAGTATGTTAAGTTGGGGCAAATCGTCATTCCATCTCCAGAGATAATGTCTGGTGCAACTGGCCCAGCGACATTGGCTGGCACAATTGTGCAACATAATGCTGAAGTGCTTTCAATGATAACCCTAACACAGCTAATAAACCCTGGAACCCCAGTACTATATGGTGTTGTATCCACAGTCATGGATATGAAGACCACTATGACGAGGCTTGGTGGACCGGAGCTTGGAATTATGCACATCTGCCTAGCACAATTAGCGAGAATGTATAATCTCCCATGTAGGGGGGCAGCTGGCAACACAGATTCAAAAACACTGGATATACAGGCAGGTTATGAAACAGCATTCAATCTAACATTAGCAGTCCTAGCAGGATTCAACTTCATCACATACGCTGTCGGAGCCCTAGACTTCTCGCTTTCAGTATCCTATGAGAAGATTATAACAGACCATGAATTTCTGGGGATGGTTGAGCGATTGGCAAGAGGGGTAGAAGTTTCCGATGAAACATTAGCTGTTGATGTAATTGATAAGGTTGGTCCAGGAGGAAACTTCCTAGCACAAAAGCATACGATGAAACACTTCATGAAAGAACACTTCATCCCAAAAATCTTCGACACAAAACCCTATGATACTTGGCTTAAAACTGGTGCAAAACAATTAAGGGAAATTGCAAGGGAAGAAGTTAAAAGGATCCTAAAAGAACACCAGCCTCCACCCCTAGACAAAGACATAGAAAGAAAACTACATGAATACGTAAAGGAAGTTGAAAAGAGAAAACAGTAGGGGCTTAAGCATTAGAATAAAGAAGGTGAGAATGTTTTGGAAAAGGAGAACTCCTATTTATGCGAAGAATTAGCTCACTTTATTTCAGATATAACTTTCGAGGAAATACCAGAGTACGTTGTAGAAAAGGCTAAAATGTGTATTTTAGACACGCTTGGGACAGCTTTACTTGGATCTCAAACAGAAGCTGCGAGAAAACTTAACAAAGTCATCCAAAGTTTAGGTCTCCCTAATGAATGTACTGTGATTGGTGCATGCTATAAAACATCACGCCTCTATGCTGCTTATGTGAATAGTATGGAAGCAGCCTACCTAGATTTTGATGATGGACATAGAGAATCCGGAATTCATCCTGGTTGCATAATAATTCCTACAGCACTAACCCTTGGAGAATATTTGAATGCCTCAGGTGAACAAATATTGGAATCTGTAATCCTTGGCTACGAAGTTGCAATAAGAGTTGGCGTAGCAACAGGAATGGCTCAATTTAAGAGGAGGATAGATGCTCCATCCACTTGTGGAGTTTTTGGCGCTGCAACGGCAGCTGGGAAACTGCTAGGTCTCAACGAACATGAACTAGCAAATGCGTTGGCTATAGCAGGAAGCCAAACACCATTATCTCCCTCGATATGGTATTATGAACCATCCATGGTGAAATCCTTACCACATGCATTAGCATCTAAAGTAGGTATACTCTCCGCAATGCTTGCTAAAGAAGGGTTTCTTGGACCTTTAGGCATATTGGAGGGGAGGGGCGGATTTTGCGAAGCTACCTGTTTACCAGAAAAATATCAATTAGAAAAAATAACGGAAGAGTTAGGGAGGAAATGGAGGATAATGGAGGTTTACTTTAAGTTCTACCCCTCATGCAGATGGTGCCATTCAGCCGTAGATGCAACATTCAACATACTTCACACACAAAGAATAAAGCCAGATGATATAGTGGAAATAACTGTGAAAACTTATCCCACAGCTGCACAACTATCCTTAAATGAACCAAAGGACGACACAACAGCACGATTAAGCATACCATATAATGTTGTAGCAGCCATCGTCTACGGTGAGTTAGGAGTTGACCAATTTAATATTGACGCAATAAACAATCCAATAGTACTACAACTCGCTCGCAAAGTTTCAGTAGTAGCCGATGAATCCTTTAAAGACAAATATCCCTCAGCACGTCCAACCACCGTGGAAATCAAATTAAAAAATGGTTCCAAATATTCTAGCCACGTTGATTTCCCATATGGAGAACCAGAGAACCCACCATCCGCAGAGCAAGTCCGATATAAATTTGTAAAATGGGTTGGAAAATACTTAAGTCAGGAGAAAATTCAAAAAATAATAGAAAACGTTGAAAATTTAGATAAATTGAAAAACATAAAACAATTGATAGATTTACTGTATATATAAGTGTATTTTAAGCTTGCTTTTCAAGTTAATTCCAACTTATTAGCTACTCTTAATGACATATTTTACTGAATAAGCTCGTAAAGCAAATTGGACAATAAAATTAAGTATACTCAGAAAATTCGTATATCGAGAATATAAGCACATTCTTGTACGACCATTGGAATTTCTATTTAAGGCGAGAGAAATCTTAGTTGCCACCTTCTAAATCAATTTTTATTCTATTTTTAAAAGTTTTTTGACTAATTTAACTGCAGCTACTCCATTTTCGGCATAACCATCTGCTCCTATTTGTTCTGCCCATTGAGTGGTAACTGGTGCGCCGCCAACTATAACCTTAACCTTATCCCTTAAACCATTCTTTTTGAGGGCTTCAATAACTTCCTTTTGTACTGGCATTGTCGTGGTTAGCAATGCTGAGAGTCCGAGGACGTCTGGTTTATGTTCTTTAACTGCTTTAATGAATTCTTCAACTGGTACATCTTTCCCAAGGTCTATTACTTCAAATCCGGCGGAGAAGAGGAGTGTGGCAACGATGTTTTTACCTATGTCATGGATGTCGCCAGCCACTGTGCCTATCACAACTTTGCCGAGGGTCTTCCTTTCCATTCTAGCTTTTTTAAGTGATGGTTCTATGTATTCGGATACAGCCTTCTTCACCATTTCTCCAGCTGTCACCAAGTGTACTAGGAAGATTTCACCTTCCTCGAATTTTCGGCCAATCTCTTGCAAGGCATCGGTTATGACATTTATTACTTCAAGTGGATTTATGTTTGCCTCCAAGCTCTTCTTCACAGCCTCCATAAATTTCTCTTCATCAAACGATAGTAATGCAGAACGTAATACATCCAAACTATCCATACCATACACCTTAATTCATATTCTACAAATTAAGTCAAAATTTAAAGCTTTCGCAAAAAGCAAATCAAAAAATTGTTTAAATTAGTTGATCGCATATCCTTATTCTAAATATATATTTTTTAACCATAGACTGTCATTTAACATTTGAAGGTATGTGATTCTCTTCCATTCATAGTTATAAAGCACACTAAATTTAAGGGGTGCTTATAAAATTGCAGAAGTCTCGTTCAACAAATCGCGCCTACAAAATGTTAAAAGGAATTATGCAAATAATTCATCGCTTTTCATGTTTAAAAGAAATCTTTTTATAGATTTTCTTGTTAATAAGGAGGGGATGTATCATGTTTGAATTTCGAGTTGAACAAAAAGTATTTCAAATTGGGAAGGTAAGTGTTGGTGGTGTTCCGGGGAAGAGGCCTGTTGTTCTAGTAGGGTCTATTTTCTATCATGGACACAAAATATTCAAAGATGAGATGACTGGCGAATTCGACAAAAAAGCTGCTGAAGAATTGATTAATTTGCAAGATGAGCTTTCAGATAAAACTGGGAATCCATGTATGCTTGATGTGGTTGCAGCTAGCCATGAAGCTATGATGAAGGAGCTGGATTTCGTTGCTTCCGTAACAAAGGCACCAATTCTAATAGACTCCCCCTCTGCAAACGTTAGAATTGCAGGGATAAAGTATGCGGAAAGTGTTGGATTAATTGACCGTGTAGTATATAACTCAATATTGCCAGAAGCCAAAGCATCAGAACTTGAAGAAATAAAGCAATCAAAAATGAAAGCGCAGTTTTACTTGCCTACAACGCCAAAGATTTCACATCAAGAGGGAAAATGAAGGCGATAAGTGATTTAATTACAACAGCTGAAAAATTAGGAATTAAAAAGCCTTTAATCGATACATGCATCCTCGACGTACCCACATTGGGTTCAGCATGCAAAGCAATCTACCATGTGAAAAATGAGTGGGGACTACCAGTTGGCGCCGGCACACATAATGCAGTTGCAACGTGGAAAGGTTTAAAGAAGAAGCTCGGCCCCCAGGCTTATATGCCATGCACAGTTTCAGCAGCAATAATGGCCGTTAGCATTGGAGCAGACTTCATCCTCTACGGCCCCATAGAAGATGCCAAAATCTTCTTCCCATCAATAGCCTTAGTTGATGTAGCATACGGACAATTAATGCTAGAAAAGGGTGAAAGACCTCCAACAAGCCATCCACTATTCAAAGTAGCATAAAATAACATAATCTTCTATTTCTTCAGATTTCTAATTTGATCTTCAAGGTTAATTTCCTTTACTTCTTTGTGAATTTGTCTTAAATAGTTCCGATTTTAGGAGGCACCATTTAAATTAAAGTTAAATTTTTCTACTTGCGATGCATCTTAGTTTATTTTCCACTTCTAAAGCATGCATAATAAAAATTCCTGCATATTTTCGGACTATTCTTAAGTCTATTCATAATTACAGATGTATCTCCGCAGTTTTTTCTTACACCATTTGTTTATTGTTTTTATAGTGTTCCAATAATTCCTTTCCTTACTCCAGATTAAGTGATTTTTAGAAAGGGGGATTATCTGATGAAATGCATGAATTAATTCAATACGCTTATGAAAAATTGAAAAGAGAAAACGATGGATGATTTTGTGACGATTCCAGCTGTTGGTTTTGGTGATGGTTGTAAGTGTGGATGTTTCGCCAGTATTTATTGAGGATGCCTTGATTTCAGATTGCACTGAAATAGCTTTCATTCTTTCAGAAGATCTTGATGCTTTTAAGTTTGCCATAGCCACCCTCAATAATTTCATTCCGAGGTCGCTAATGATGCTCCTTTACTCATAACTCGTAAATCTCAACCTTTTCACGATGTTGCTTCAAAAAGCTTTTAATTTTCCACTTTCTACTAGTCTTGGTAGGGCATATGAGTAGTGAGGAGATACTAACTATTTTGCTTCCAGAGCTTATTGAAGATGTGGAAGAATTTATGCTTGCTATCCTACCCCCTGAAGAGGAGTTGGAGCATGGTTCTAAGTTGAGGATTAAGGTGTGCTATGGTGAGAAATGCGTTGAAGGTTTAGGGATAGTTAATAGTGGTTTTGCTGGGAAAGAGCCGGAGATTGCACTTCCACAAGAACTTGTAAGAGAGTTGATGGGGGAAGAGCCTAGTGTGATCCTAGTTGAGAGGGTGCTGGCTGAGGGGAGTAGAGTCCTCCTACCAAAACTTCCAAACCCCCTCAACACGTATCTAGTAACCGAGGATAAGGTTGAGGGGCCTGTGAAGAGCTATGCCTACATCACTAGAGGAAAGTTTATACTATTAAATGATGCTCTACTAAGCAGATTACGCGTTGTAATCATAGATCCATTTGAAGGTGTTTGGTGTTTCAGAGATGAACTTGGTAAAAGGGAGAGAAGAGGGGCCTAACTTTAGAAGATTTGAAAGCGCTTATTGTTTTGCATTATTATTGGCTGAAGAGGACGTGTGGCAATTCACAAACACCTACAGAGACATTATCACACTTACACCATATAGACCACTATTAGACAACCTAAATGTAGTGCTCAAAGCTAGATAACATTTGCACATTATTAAGTTAATGTAAAGTAAAGGAGGAAAGGAGAGGAAGGGAAAATTAGCATATTATTTCCTTGAAGATTCATTGATCTTGTACATTTATCTATACATCTTTTCAATGTCCTTTAATAGTCGCTCTACATCGGTTATTTCTGCACCGTAAATTCTTTTAAGATATTCAAGACCTTCAATATGATCTTTCTCCGTGAAGGCCTCCACAGCATCACTGGGCACTATTATCTTATACCCTCTGAAGAATGCATCAGCCGCTGTATGTCTAACACATATGTTTGTGTGAAGCCCCGTCAATATAACTGTATCTACGCCAAGAGATCTAAGAAGAGGGTCGAGGCCAGTTTCATAAAAGGCACTATAAACCCTCTTCTCAAGAACATAATCACCTTTTTCTGGAGCTATCTCATCAATGACTTTAGAACCCTCCGAGCCCTTCATGGAATGCTCCCCCCACAACTTCATCTCAAAATCCACGGGTAAATGGGAATCATTCACATAGATTATGGGTACACCTAGCCTCCTAGCCTCCTCAATAAGTCTCTTAAGATTAGGAATAATCCTCAAAGCCCTTTCACACTTCAAACTCCCATACACAAAATCCTTAGCCATATCAATAACCACAATAGCAGACTTCAAGGAAGATCGCCACGAGCTCTATACATAGATTTTCTGTCAAAAATTAATAAGATTTACCTTGACAAATTCATTCTAATAAGATCCCCTTAAAGAATCTCATAATAAATGAATTTTAGCTTAGCATTTTCCACGCATTAGTAGGATGTAATATAGCTTCTATAATGTTAAATAATGTAATGTTGTATTAAATAGCATTGTTATGGATCATACAAGACTGCAATTTTCTTAACAGTGCTTAAATTTTTAAGTGGCTGAAATGTTGTTGAAAGTGTGAGGTTGCATGGTAAATAGGGGGAAGTTTTATCATATTACCTTAGAACCCTACCAGTATACGTAGTACTAACGATCCTCCTCGCACCTCCTCTTTTGAAGGAATACCGTATCTTAGAGACTTTAATCATGATATTTTGCATTTTTGTCTGCGGGGCGACTTGGTATAATCACTGTGGAGAGAAGGAAGAGATGACAGAGGGTTACTGGATGAGAGCAATGAAACCATTAGTGGAGTTCATGGGGGAAGCTTTTGCGCTAAAACTCATTTAACTACTTTTATATTAGCATATTATTTGATAGTGGCTCAGCGAGGTCACTTATTAAAAGCAGTTTTGCATATGAGCTTACCACACCACATTAATTGCCAATCCCGTGGAGGTTACAGTAGCTGATGGTCATAGAGTGAGCTGTAAGCTTTATCGCATCTCTCAGTTCTCTTAGTTTTTGGAGTCTTAGAAATGGAAGCATACATGATCAAACTAGATTTAGCTAGGGGGAGGCTTGACTATCAGGGTTCATAGGATACATGCTAGCCGTATAGGATGGCTTTACACTCACTCTTGAAGCATTTGAAGAAAAGTTTTTGTATTAGATGATTTCATGTGAAATATATCACAATATGTATTAGTAGGGGATTATAGTGGATTATTTGATTCTTATCTTGTTGTCCTTGGGGTTATCTTTGGATGATTTTGGTCTTGCCTTTGCTTTAAGCCTATTAATGCCGGGTGGAACTTTTGGGAGGTTGATGGTTAATGCATGTAAAATAGCGGTTGCATTCTCCATATCATCAGCTTTACTGCCTTTGCTGGGTTGGCTTGTGGGATTGGCAATATATGGGTGGGTTATATCCTTCAGTGCCTGGCTGATTTTAATTGTCTTTACAGGTGTTGGAGTATGGATAATTAGAGAAGCCTTCGAAAATGAGCAGCCGGAATTGAGTATGGAGAAAGCTTCATCCCTTCTAGCATTGTCCGCCATTGGTGTTTTGGGGAGTATTGATGAAGGGGCTGTTGGAGTCAGCTACCCATTTCTAGGAATCCCCATTTTATGGATAATAGTGGCAGTAATCTTGGCAAACACCATTCTAATATTGTTCGCAACACTCATAAGTAGCTGGATAAGGAGTTTGAATAGAAGACTTCCATCAATCCTTTCAGGCATAATCCTAATAATTCTGGGGGTTTGGAAGTTTTTGGAGTTAGCTTTTGGAATTTAAAAGAAGCTGTAAAACCTTCTCCCTATCCTTTAATATGGATTCATATTTGTCCTTTAGATAGCGATACTCAACCCAAGCAAGGTCAATTTCCCGATTATCTACCCCTCTTCTAAAGAATTCCTCAAGTTCCTTCCATGATTTCAAGCCAAAATTTTCGGCAATCGCCATTAACCTAACCTCTGTTTTTGCCAATTCAAGGTCAATGCTCTTAATAAGCTCCTCTAACCCTCTCCGAACTAAGTCAATTTCCATGTTCCTCAATCCCCCTATATTAAGATTCCAAATAAAAAGTTTTGTTCAAATTTGTTATCAATTTCACAACATCTTCAAGTGTGAGAGGAGAGAGCATTCTCCTTTAACTTGATCATCATGCACTTAAGAATATGGGAAGAGAAGACGATGTTCAAAAGTTCACATATACTTGTGAAAAATTGGTGGAAGTTTATATATGGATGGATGCTACTTGTCTATACTTAGCCAATCCTTCCCCTTTCCCGTTAGGAAGATTCTTCTTTCTTCTTCTGTTGTGGGTCTAATTGTTAGTTCGCAGTATGGGTGTCCATCTGGGATGGTTCTTATGTGTATTTGTTTGTAGTTTGGGTTGTAGCCCATGTATTTTGATACGTCCATGTAGCAGTAGAGGCGTCCCAACCTTTCTTCACCATACTCCTGCCATACCTTTGCAAGTATACATCCATATGCTCTCACCCTCTGCTCATTATCAACCTTCACTGTTTCGATTTTATCGTGCATGCCGAATGGGGGTAGCCTATAGCTTTCTCCAGCATTAAAGTTTTCTGGGGTTGGCTCCAAACCTAGGCTCATCACTTCCATTCTAGTCTTTTCACCTATCCTAGCACCATAATCCTTTATGGCTTTAGCAATGACCTCTAAACCTCTCTCTTCCCCAAGTTCTTCAATTATTGCTTTAGCATATGATAGGTGTAGTAATGCCACTCTTCTGCTAACACTTGCAATTGCCCTTTTCGCTTCATCTAGGGGGATCATTCCCCTATGACTCATATCAATCCCTCCATACCCCTTTATCTCTGCATTGCTTTTATCCTTTTGCGCAGACGAGATCTCTGATCACTCTTTTTGGGTTTATGGGTTCTATTGTTATGTCTCCGGAAACTGGTGTTTGACATGCTAGGCATGGTTTTCCATTGACAATTAGCATGCATCCTCCACATATTCCATGTCTACATGCTGCATGGTCGTAGTATGCTATGCTGCCATCAATATTTTCATATATGTAGTCGAGGACGTCTAGGACGCTCATCCCCTCCATTAAGGGTACTTTATAAACTTTGTAATGAGGCTCCTTGTCTATTGTGGGGTTGAATCTGAACACCTTAACATTAATCTCTTTCTGCTGCATTCCACTTCACCTCAATGATGTCCACCTATATCTGAATGCATCTTCATCATCATTTTCATCATCTCCCAATATGGGATAACTCCACAAGGTAGGGGGAGCTTTGTAGCTTTGACGGGACGGGTTACCACATTTACCCCATTGTTAACTCTTTTCACCACTATTTCCTTCAACCAATTATCGTTGTCCGTGTATGGATGGTCTAGGCGATAATGAACTCCCCTACTCTCTGTACGCATGAGTGCAGATTTAGCGGATAACTCAATTATTTGTATGATGTTTTCAAGTTCAATGGCTTCAACCCACTCTTTGTTATATTTCCTACTCTCGGAGCTTACGTAGAGTTTTGGGAGCTCCTTTTCTTTCACCACATCTATGAAGCGTAGTAATTCCTCTATGCCTTCGCGCGTCCTCACAGGACCGAGCTTCGCGTGAGCCATCTTCTGAATCCTCTTCCTTAATTCTGCTGGTTTTATCCCATCCTTACGCTTTAGGGGACTAAGCACCTTCTCTCCTAGCTTCTCAACTTGTCTTTCATCAATTTCTGGCATCCCAACCTTCTTTGCATATTGTGCTGCTGATTCTCCAGCTATTGCGCCTTCAACAAGCATTTCAGTTGTAGCTGCTGCAACCCTATTGGCTCCAAAAAGGCTTGAAGTACACTCGCCCGCCGCATATAAGCCTTGAATTGTTGTCTCCATCTTTTCATTGACAACTATTCCCCCCTCAAAATATTCAGCGGCAGGTCCAACTTCGATGGATCCCCCATCCCTCAACATTTCTCCAAACTCTGAGAAGTCTATCCCCTTATATCTCCAGTTTGGGTAACGTTTTGTTACGCGGCTTTCAAATTCCTCCCATGTAATGTCTCCAATCTCATAGTATACGCCTCCATGCGGAGCCCCCTTCCCCTCCAAAACTTCAAGCATGGTGGCTATGGATATGAAGCTCTTATTCCACTCCATAGAAGTCCCAAATTTAACTATGGTTGGATCATATTTGCTTAGGATTTCTTCACCTTTACTGTTTACAAGTTTCCCTCCAACTAATAGGTGGAGTAGGTATGGGAATATTAATCCTTGCCATTTAAGCGGCCAATATATGGCGTTGCAGATGAATGTGACGAATTCCATGTTTGCAAGTTCAGCTTCAGCTCTATATGCAGCTGCAATACCATCCCCAGACAGCTCCCTTGACCCAGCATTAGGCGAATAAGCTTTATGCCATCCCCCAGTAGCTAAAACAATGGCCTTCGACTTGAAGACTATTAGATCCCCATTCATTATATCGAGACATAGGGCGCCTGAAACCCTTCCACTACAAGTTAAAATGTCTATGAGCATAACGTCATCCATGGTTTCAACGCCCACTTCCCTAGCTCTCTTCAATAATGCATTTGTAATTGACTCTCCACTTGTGAAGATAGCTCTCTCCTCAGCGGAGCTTACTTTAAGCCCCCAATCCAATAACTCTTTAACCCTCTTCGGGGCATCCTCCACATAGAGCTCCACAAGCCTCTGATCATTTAAATAGAAACCCTGCGTCACTATATCATTAAAGAATTTATCCTTGGTATCTCTAGGATCTCCTGGAAATCCAAGTTCATGTAAACTCCTCCCATCAAGCGTTAAATCTGCACCTGCCAGGGGGCTTGCCCCACTCCTCGCAACAGGCCCCTTACTTATGAGTATGGTGGAAACCCCCATTTCAGCAGCTCCAATGGCAGCTCTTAAACCAGCCCCGCCACCACCAACAACCAAAACATCAGTAGTAATAAGTTTATCAATTAACTTCATGTAAACACCCCTTAATAATGAGGTAAGAGGGGCTTCACTATATAAAGTTAAACATTTTAGAGTAGTGGGTGAATTTGAAATTTGTGGTATCCTCGGTTGCAGCAAGCTTGTCAAGTTGCGATTATCTGGTTTACATTTAGGTTTAAGACTATTTCTGCTATGTCGCTTGCATATTCCGCTATCCTACGTATACTTTCAGTTATCATTCTTATGCTGGAGATGTCTGCCTGCTTTGTTTTTGATAGTATCTCCTTTAATGCTTTCTCTTCAAGAGCTACTATTGCTTTTGTCTTGGATATAACTTGATCTGCTAGGGCGTAGTCTTTTTTGAATAGGGCTTTTATTGCATCTTCAAATAGGCTTTGGGCGAATGTGCTCATCTCGTAGAGTGTTTGGAGGACTGATTCACTTGGCTTTTCCTCCAATGAGAGGACGTTTTTCGCAATTCTTGCAGCGTGATCAGCCATTCTCTCCACAAATTTTACAATTACCCTGTATCCTAGGCAATCCCTTGGGCTGGAGAGTCCAATATCCCTTATTATCTTCACATTTTGTACAGCTAATTTAAGTTGGCGTATTATGTAGAAGCTGAATCT
>NZ_JANGFQ010000024.1:0-17186 GCF_024707025.1 Candidatus Culexarchaeum yellowstonense | reverse complement strand
GTTGATGTAAATATCAAGGAAATTGCTAATATAATTATTATATATGTAGCCAATGAAGTAGATCGCTGAAAGCAAATCATCAATAATAGTTTAATGGAGAATTACGTTAATAAGGGTTACTCAAGCTTAGGTTAAGGTCAATTTATTCGCTAACTCACATAGATATGTAAAATGTATGTGGGGTCAGGCATAGTTTTTGAATTTCTCAAATATTGTTGGTGCTACCTTTAAAACTTCCCTCAACATTAACTTAGCCATCTCCCTAATCTCCCACTGCGCATCCACCATCAACCTCAAACTGAAGAAGTGGAGCAATTCCCTAGCATTCATTGTAACCACTATTGATGTCCCCACTGCTTGCGGGACAATGTATCTTGCATCCTCCTTATCGATACCTAGACTTAGAAGCTTCTCATAAGCTTCCATGCATTGATTTAATGCTTCCATGAATATCTTCTTAGCTTCAGGATTACTTTCAATTGATGGTGGAATAACGAAATTTTTCGGGTTTATTTTAACAGCCCTCTGACTCTGCTGACTATATGATGCAATCCTATGCCTAACAAGCTGATGGGAGGTAACCCTAGATATACCTTCAATTAGAAATGTGAATGATGCATGTTCGATTGGGCTTAAATGACCCATTTCAATGCAATTCCTTATAAGCCGCTTAACATCCTCATCACTTAATTCCGAAAGTATCTTGTCAGCACCAACACTACTCCTACACTGCCTAATAGCTGCAGCCACAACCCTCTCAGGATTAGGGGTATGAGCTATCAGTACTACCCTCAAATCAAAACACCAAACACAAACTTATTATACAATTGTTGGAAATCACAATATAAAAGTAATGTTGGAAGTTGGAGTGGTCTGAATATGAGTTTAATTAAAAGGGCGAAGATGGGATTGAAAGATGATGTTGTCAAGGAGGTAGCAGTTAATGAGGGTGTGGAAGAGGAAAAGTTGTTAAGGCTAATAGCTGAGGGGAGAGTCATAATACCAAGAAACAATGTGAACAGAGAGATGAAGATAATTGGAATAGGGGAAGGTTTAACCACGAAGGTTAATGTTAACATTGGCACATCAAACTTATATGTAAACCCCGAAATGGAGGTTAGAAAGGCTGAGGTAGCTGTAAAATTCGGTGCAGACACAATAATGGATCTAAGCACTGGTGGAAACTTGGATGAAATTAGAAGAATGCTGATGAAGAAAGCACCAATACCATTTGGAACTGTGCCAATATATCAAGCATTCATAGAAGCAACTGTGAGGAAGGGGGCTGGAATACATATGACTGAAGACGACATATTCAACACAATAGAGAAGCATTTGAAAGATGGAGTTGACTTCATGACAATACATGCAGGGATAACCATGGAAATCGTGGAGAAGGCTCTAAAAACCAATAGGATTACTGGAATAGTGAGTAGGGGTGGAGCAATGCTTGCAGCATGGATGATAGAAAATAAACGTGAAAACCCACTATACAAGAATTATGATTATCTAATGGAGTTACTCTCAAAATATGATGCTGTGATAAGTCTTGGAGATGCATTGAGACCTGGATCAATATTGGATGCACATGACTACCTACAAATGGCTGAAATGCTAACTGTATCAAGGCTTGTTGAAGAAGCATGGAAGCATAATGTACAAGTAATGGTTGAGGGACCTGGACATATGCCATTAAATCAGATAGAAGCCAATGTGCGATTGGAAAAGCAGCTCTGTAGGGGGGCACCATACTACGTCTTAGGACCACTAACAACGGATATAGGGGCTGGATACGATCACATAGTATCTGCAATAGGGGCGGCAATAGCAGCTGCAAGTGGAGCTGACATAATATGCTACCTAACACCATCAGAACACCTTGGATTACCAGATGAGGAAGATGTGAAGGAGGGGTTGATAGCAGCAAAACTTGCAGCACATTCGGGGGATATAGTTAAACTTGGGGAGAGAGCTTTGAAAAGGGATATGGAGATGTCCATAGCTAGAGCAAACCTAAATTGGGATGAAATGTATAGACTTTCACCAGATCCTGAAAGGGCTAAGAGGATTCATGAGAGATTTGGCGTGAAGGGGAAGATCTGCACAATGTGTGGAGAATACTGTGTGTATAGGATATTGAAGTTGAAAACCTCAATTTAAATTATTGATTCCCAACGTAAACTTCAACCTCAACTTCACTTCCATCTACAAGTTTAAGTGCATCTCTAATACTTATTGGAGCTAAAATCTCAATAACATCATCACCGTAATGCGTCCTCTCAACTAGAATTACAGCACAATCAATCCCATTAATCTTAGCTTTAAAGCATTTAGCTCCACCATAACTCCTAACACCATTATAAAAGCCTACTATGGGTATACCAGTTATAAGCTTCAAAACCTTTTTAACTTCAATATCATGAAACCCCTTCAACTTTAAATTCAAAGTTCCAGGGTAGGGGTCAAAACCAAGTTTCTCAATGAACTGCCTCCTATAATGTGGAATACTCGTATAAAACCTGCCTTCACCAAGACCACTAAAAACTATACCCCTAAACTTCAGTTTATCTGGGAAACTTTCGAAAATTCTACCCAAATTTACATATAGCTCCCTCAAAACTTCAGCACCCTTCTCAGTTATCCTAATAATTTGACCCTTACCATATACACTTCTACTTATCAATCCAAGCTTCTCAAGTTCAATAAGCCACCTGGAAACACTCTGCTGCGATACGCCCATGAGATCCTTCAATTTCGTTGTCTTTATGGGTATTGGACTTCTCAAAGCTCCCATAAGAGCCAATTGATATAATGTTATGAGCAAACTACCCTTCATATACACCACAAAAATAGGTGAAGTATTGTTAATATTAATTTTGATTTCAAACACCTTCTTCAATGGAGAATGGCATTGAATAGGAATTTGAATGTGGCTGGAGTTTGACATCTACTGTATACTGGAACCCCTAGGAGGATTATCCTACCATACCCCTTAGGGACATCGACTATTGCAGCAGCATTATACAAGTATTTCTCACCCAAAATCCAACCACTTAGTAGTGGATTTGCTTGGGGGTATCTTGCAACCACATATTCTTCGGGACATTTGAATGCTGGACTATTTATGAACATAACAGCTGAATCCACATCCATTCCAAACCCTACTGGATGCCTATTATTCACTATAACCCTTAAAATTGATCCTGGAATATAGAAATCGTTTGGTTTAAGCCCTTCCAAAACATTTACAACTGGAATCCACATACGCTTAATTGGTAATTCGCAACTAGCATCAATTGTTATGAGTTTTCCACCATTAGCTACAAATTCATTCAAGTGATCTACACCAACATCCCCTATTCCACCAGCATACTCAGGCGGAACTTCATCCACACTCCTACCATTAATGATGCTATTCATACTTTGACTGGGTATTATTATGACATCATACTTGGAATTTAAATGTCCACGTCTAATATCATCATTACCAATAGTAGTGTATGGAATGTTGAACATTTCAAATAGGAATCTAGCCCACCCCTCCTCAGAATTTGGAATCCAATTCCTATATAAACCAACCCTAGGAATCTTAAGTTCAGCTAGCTTTATGTTTGGCAATTCATTATAGGCATACAATTCAACTGGAAGCCCTTTCAAAAACTCATCTAAACGATTCCTCAAAGTGGAACTATTCTCAATTATAAATGCCCCCGGAGGCATTCTAACACTATTGAAGCTTAAATCTTCAAAAGCCCTATAAACCCTTATTCCCTCACATAAAAGTTTGAATACAAGTTTATATGATGCATTGGATTCAGGTGGAGCAACAAGGTATTTAGAATCAGCATTACCAATTACAAATCCATCTGGAAATTCAACTTTATCCAACTCCGAACTCTTAACTTTGAATTCCTTGTTCACAGTATAAACTTTAACGTTCATCATTAATGGAAGAGTCCATGCAGTTAAATCGTAAGGTCTCTTCGGCGGCGATTCAGGGGTTTCCCTAAGGTCGGGATACTGCTGAACTTCAAGTAGGGTTTTCGCATACCTACCGTATGGTTGGGCGAAATATATTATGAAAGTCCCCTTTGGAAACTCTATATCATCTGCAGTGAATGATTCCTCAGCAACATTAATTTTAACCAAACCTTTATGTAGAATGCTGAGCAACCAGTAGAGATTGTATAAGTCCTTTTGCCTCCTCGGAATTATGAAGGCGAAGGGTCCATCTTCAGGTTTAATGGCACGCTTAAATATTTCAACAGTATTTGCAAGCCACATCCTCCTATACTTTGCAGCATTCCTGAGACAAGCCAATACTGCCACAAGCTCATAATCCACAATATCCCTAAGCCTCCACCTCCCACCACGCCATGGATTCGGATTATTCCACCTCTGTTTAGAGGGGTCTAAGCCTATAACTGGCCGTAAATCTTGAGGCTTAATATCTATGGGTGTAGCTATCTTCACACTGGCAGCTTCTGAAAGTATTCTTATCCCGCCATGATAATGTTGATATGCTCTAGCTGGAGTCCAAGCATCATATATGGCATAGCATGCCACACCCTTAAATCCTCTACCAATAAGTTCATTTGCCATTGAAGAGCCCATGAAGACGATCTCTTGCTGTAATATGGGGTCAACATTTGGATCTATTGGATCTAGGTATGGTGGAAGCCAAAATCTAGGACCATACGGACCCATCTGATGTAAATCGTAAACTATTTGTGGATGCCACTTATTATGAACCTTCTCAACCACAAGTCTAGTTTCAATTAGATTCAACATAAACCAATCCCTATTATTATCGTGACCAGCATACTTGTGATATAGCCATGGGGGAGAGGAACCCTCATACCTTGTACCTAGAGTCTTATTATACCAATCTACAACCATAACATGTCCATCAGGGTTAAGTGATGGAATTAATAGGAGGATGACGTTATCCAATATCTCTTTAATCTCATCGGAGTCCTCCGTTGCAAGCTTGTAGAGGAGTTCCATACTCATCTGGGAAGCAGCAATTTCAGTGGAATGTATGCTACATGTAACTAGAACTATGGTTTTACCCTCCTCAATAAGCTTTGAAATTTCACCATCACTGAGATTATATGGGTTATGAAGCTTCTCTTGAATAGCCCTATAATAATCTAGTTTCTTCAAATTCTCTGGAGAAGACACTATTGCCAAGATCATATCATTACCCTCAGTGGTTTTACCCAAAAATTCCAGTAAAACCCTATCGGAAGTCTCACTAACAATCTTAAAGTACTCTACAATCTGACGCCAACTGGCAAGTTTCCTATCTTCCCCAACTCTAAAACCCAGAAAGCTTTCCGGGGTTGGAATACCCTTATTCATTAAAGAGAATTATGTTGGATCATGATTTAAACTTAATGGTAGCCGGGGGGAGATTCGAACTCCCGTCGACGGGGCCAAAGCCCGTCATGCTTGGCCGCTACACCACCCGGCTAACCCAAATAATATTACATAATATCCACGATAAAAATTTCACTCAAGAAGTTTAAATATACCGTTCTATTAACACATCATGAAAAGCGAAAAGTTTATATATGAAATATTTGCAGTCTTATTTCTGGCTCATTAATCGTGAATTACATGTGTAATTTAGATTTAAATTCTAATGGGGAGGGGAAGAAGATGAGTAGTCATATTGCTGAATCTGATGAGAAAACCACTGTTAGCATACAAACCATTGATAAATGTCCAGAATGTGGAAGCACACACTTAATAAGAAACTATGAGAGGGGGGAAGTTGTATGTGCAGATTGCGGTTTAGTCATAACCGAGAAGGTGGTTGACAGTGGACCTGAATGGAGAGCATTCACACCCGAGGAGAGGCAGAAGAGGAGTAGGGTTGGATCACCAACAACATTAACCATACATGATAAGGGATTATCAACTGTTATTGATTGGAGAGATAAGGATGCCATGGGGAAGAAGCTTGAACCAAAGAGGAGGATAGAAGTCATTAGATGGAGGAAGTGGCAGATAAGAACTAGAGTTCACAGTTCAATAGATAGGAATCTTGCACAAGCTATGAGTGAACTTGATAGGATAAGCGCGCAACTAAGCCTCCCAAAGAGCGTTAAGGAGGAAGCTGCAATGATATATAGGAAGGCTGTGGAGAAGGGGCTTGTGAGGGGGAGGAGTATAGAGGCAGTTATGGCTGCAAGTATATATGCTGCGTGTAGAACGCAAAAGATACCTAGAACCATTGAGGAAATAGCCAAGTACACTAGATCTGGGAGGAAGGAAGTTGCAAGATGCTATAGGCTAATATTGAAGGAGATCAACATAAGGATACCATTATCAGATGCAGAAACATTTGTACCAAGAATTGCAAGCGAACTAGGCCTAGGTGGAAGTGTTCAAAGCAAAGCTGTGGAAATAATTAGGAAAGCTAAGGAAATGGTTTTAACTGTGGGGAAGGATCCAGCTGGACTTGCAGCTGCAGCAGTATACATAGCTTCACTACTTGAGAACGAGAAGAGAACACAGAAGGAGATTGCAAGGGCAGCTAAGGTTACTGAGGTAACTGTGAGAAATAGGTATAAGGAGTTGGTTAAGAAGTTGAAGATCCCCCTGCCGGTTGAGTAGCTTTCCTCTTCTTATTGCCAGCAATTTTAATGGTCAACTTCAAATCTTCAATTTTCATCTCTTTACACTCCAAAAGCCCCTTTTCAACACATTCTTTGAAAAGCTTCTCACCAATACCACTCCTAACGATCACTGTAGTCCAACCATCGGGGGAATCGAGGCTACCCACAGATATATCTGCAAGCTCAGCTGTGAAATCCCCACAGTACTCGCAAGATTTACGTCCATAACCCTCAATCTCCTTCAAACTTGTGGACAATAATGTTTCGCCACCAGACTTAACGATGAATTTCCCACTAGTTATCTCAGTTTTAGTAACCTTATTTATGTCAATCCCCCTACCCACTAAAAAGTTCTTGAAGAGTGAGGAGTAGTAGAAGGTTTTGGAGCAGAATAAACCTATTGCAAACTTAACTGGCAAACCATACTTCAATGCCCCATAATCATGATATTGCATCTTCCTAACCCCAGTAATCTGGCAACCAACACCCACAAACCCAATACTATCAGCTCTAAACTCATCCACAGCCGCTGTTAAAGCCTTCAAATTTGGACTTGCAGTATACTTAGATCCAGCACAACTTAGAATGTCATTCCTATTAAAGGCTACGATAGGCTCTGGTTTGAATGGCTCCTTAGAACTTAACCCGGAGCATATGGCGCAATCGATGAACCCAGATTCAATTGCATATATTAGAAGTGTTGAAACAACACCACCATCTTGAGCACGCTTCAAAATTTCAGAATCAGTGGATCTAGCACTATAAACACCCTTAACATATCCAATAACATCATGTTTAAAGCTGGATTCAAAGAGCTTTGATACATCACCCTTTGGATTGAATGGTGTGTGAGGACATTGAGCATAGCAAAATCCACACCCAATACATCTACCAGCAATACTTGGCTTCTCATCCTTCTCATCAATAACCTTAACTGGGCAAACACCTATACATGCACCACAAAAGGAGCATTTATCAGCCCTCACAACCTCCGCAAAAAGGTGCCCCCATATCTTAACCTTAAGTCCAAGTACACCATCAGGCTTAACCCTAACACCCAACCACATTCACCACAAAACAAGTAATATTAGGGAAAATTAATAAGGGTTGCTATTCGCAATTATGGAAAATAAATATATATTTTAGATTTAGTATGAGGTTTACGTTATATAAGAATTGAGAAGTGGATGTAAATGATAGAGGATTTCCAAGTGAAAGCAGCTAGATATATAATGGAATTGGGGGATTGGATAGAGAAGCTGGAACTGTTAATGCTAGTTGATAATTTAAAGGAAAATGTAAAGATGTATGTTGATAGGTTATTAAGCCTTCAAAATCCGGATGGAGGATTCCCCCACAATTGGGTAAGGGGGTTCCCATCAAGTATAATTGAAACAGCCAATGCAATAACCATAACCTCAAAAATTGGATTAAATAGTGATGAGAGGATTAGGAGAGCCATAAAATTCCTAATTGAAAAG
Source organism: Candidatus Culexarchaeum yellowstonense (assembly GCF_024707025.1). NCBI lineage: Archaea > Thermoproteati > Candidatus Culexarchaeota > Candidatus Culexarchaeia > Candidatus Culexarchaeles > Candidatus Culexarchaeaceae > Candidatus Culexarchaeum > Candidatus Culexarchaeum yellowstonense. The sequence continues at coordinate 9,079 of NZ_JANGFQ010000024.1, read as the reverse complement.
CAGCTTGATAATGGATCATGGGTTGAGGAAAACTTAGAATGTGAAAATGGCTCCAACGAAATAATAGTTTCAGCAGAAGCTCTAAGAGCTCTTGCCACAGCGGGAATTAAAGGGGAACCAGTTAATAAGGGGGTAAAGTATTTATTGGAGTGCCAGAGGGATGATGGTTTATGGCCGAAATCAAAAGTGGATCCAAACCCAAACTTGGAGGCAACTGGAAAGGTGATAATGGCTCTACATGAAGCAAAGGGCAAAACAGCAACAAAAGCCATGAAAAGTGGTTTTGAAGGGTTAATGGAAGTATTCGTGGAGAAATTGACGAAGGAATGGGATGCAGTATCGGAAGATGCACTACCAGTAATTGAAGCCATACTAAGCATACAACCAAAAAATACTGAATCAGTAAGGAAAATAATTCAGGCATACGTTAAAAGTGAGAGATGGAATTTCACTGATAGGAGAAGTGAAGATACGGAAAAGGTTCTAAAAGTACTTAAAATAATGAGTTTAACTGACAACATAAGCAAAGCTAAAGTTGAAGAGGAATTGAAGAGATTGATGAATTTAAAAATGAAGATGAAGGAAATTATAGTTAAAGTTGAAGATGAGGCAAGGGAAATTCTACTATCCAGATTCGAAGATGTGGGGATGAGGAGAGATGATGATGAAAAGAAGATATTGCTTGGACTATTCATATACTCATTATTGGAGCAATTCTTCTGGGCAGTTGATTACGATCCACAAAAAGAGTTTGTAGGGTTAATAGATAGAATTGGAAGATTAGACAATGTTGAGAAATACGTAAACTATGAAGACGTTAAAAAGGCACTGTTTAGGAGTAAAGCTCTAAGCGGCGTTGCAAAGAGGAAGAAGGAGGAAGCTGCAAAGAGCATATCACTGTACACGAAATTCTTAATTGAAAATGGAGAATTCGAAAGCTTCGAAGATTATGTAAATAAGTTAACCAAGTTCACTTTACTTGAAATGGCACCCACACTCTCCGGAATGACAACAGCTAAGAAGCTTGGACTACTACTGAGAAACTACACGAAGGGAGAGAACAGCGCATACAAATTATTTGAATCCATGAAACTCTCATTGGAATGCTTCCCATCAGTGGGATCGAAAATTTCAACCCTATACCCATACTACGTGATATGGGTTTACAACGTATGGAGTGAAATGAAAGAATATGTTGAACCACCAATAGACTGGAATACAGTAAAACCATACGTAAATCTAGGGTTAAGCAACATGACATTAAAGGATCTAAGGAAAGATCCGAGGAAGGCATATCCAGCCATAAACAGGTTGGCTGAAGAATTATTCCCAGAAGATAAAGCGAAAATATCAATACTATGGATTGCTGGAAGGGAGTGGTGTACAAAACCCCACAAATGCTATGGATATATGGGTAGGAAATGCTGGTTCTATGATATATGTGGGAGAGGAACCAAAAATGAGGAAAGAGGAAAAGAAGATATGGGATAGCTATCTAACGAAATTCTCAGCTAAAATGGAGGGAGGATTACTGAAAAACTTGAAGGAAGAAGTGAATATTAGAAGTGACATTGTTGAAAAGCATTACATGAAATTAATGGAAACCATAGGGGTAAAGGGGGAGGATATTAAATGCACATTAATGAATACATTTGCATACTCAGTGTTCGATAAATACAATTGGAAACTTAGAGATAAAGGGGAGAGTCCATCAAAAGAGTATAGGAGGTTTAAGAAGACAATAACTAGAATTGAAGATTATTTGGATGAAGACCTCATATATTACGCAATAAAAGATGAGTGCAATGAGTTAGGTAACTTAAACAGAGCTGAAATAGAGAAGATTATAACATCAATGTCCCAGTTCGCCAACGCCATAAAGAACGTTAAAAGCATTGAGCTAATAAATTTCGCAAATGAATTAAAGAGTTACATAGCATTCAATACGTCAAAATATATTCCTGAAAAGATATATAGGGTTAAGTCGCAATATTACGGCTCCCTATTAATGATGAACGTAAAGGACAATGCAACGGCAATAGAAACTCTGAAAACAGTAATACTATGCCTACCGATAGGAGAACAGCAGATTGCCAACATGTACACATACCTCCTCACAGTAATCTTGAACGTATGGAACATTGCGGGTAGATCGAATATATATGCTCCACTAGATCATGGAGTTGCAGAAGTACTTCTAAGCTTAGGATTAACAGACAAGAGAATTGAAAACATGGAATATGAATCCAGCGGATACAAAGCCTACAAAATAATATGCGATACACTATTCCCCGAGGACCCATCAAAAATGATGGTTGCAAGAGCAGTGGCGGAGAGATGGTGCTATCAAAGAAAGATAAAAATATGCGATGAATGTTGGCTTAACAAGCTATGCCCAAAAGAATATTAATCACTCACCAAACTTCGCAGCTTTACCAGCATAATTTATGAGTATTGGAAGTAAATCTAAACCCCTTATACGTCCAAGACCACCCTTCATACAAGCCCTCTCACTATAGCTATTTACATCATCATTAACTATATTTGGACCATAAATCAATACTGGAACAGGATCCCCGGAATGCTCCTTTAATGAAACTGGGGTGCAGTGATCAGCAGTTATGGCTAAATACAATTCATATCCACTTAAACCATCCAATATCCTCCCAACCATCCTATCAATCCTCTCAATGACTTCAATCTTCCTATCAATTAAACCATCATGACTAGCAGTATCAGTAGCCTTAACGTGAACAAATATGAAATCATAGTTTGATGCTGATTTAATGGCGGCATCAGCTTTAGCCATAAAATCACTATCCAATCCACCAGTAGCACCCTCAACATTCAAAACATCCAATCCAACAGCTCTTGCAACACCCTTAATTAGCGGGATTCCTGCAATACATACACCACGCAACCCATATCTATCAGTGAACTTCTCCACACTTGGCAACGTCCCCGCCCCTCTACATAAAATTATGTTTGCAGGCTTCTCACCCCTGGCCACTCTAGAGAGATTTGCTGGGTGGCGTGATAAAACTTCAAAACTCTTCAATGTGAATTCATTTAGGATTTCAGCAGTCTTCCTAGCTTCAGGGGTATTTGCCAAGGGTTTCGACATATTTATCTTCACACCCTCCTTCTCAGGGTCTATGTCACTAACATCCCTAGACAAACCTGAACCCCTCAATATAAGCACCCCCCTATGCTCTACACCACGCTTAAAAATTATTGATACATCTTTTGCAGACTCCAATTTAATCTTGCTCACAGCTTCAGCCAATACATCCCCCTCCCTAAGACTCCTACCAGCCCTCCTATCCAAAACATGGAAATCACTGTCAACAGTTGCAAAATTTGCTCTAAATGCCACATCCCCAGGCATTAAATCTAAACCTAAACCAAGAGCTTCAAAAGCCCCTCTACCAGTATAGTACTTGTATGGATCATAACCTAGAAGTGCAAGGTTTGCAGGTGCACTCCCCGGGGGAACTCCAACTCCAACAACATCCATAATGCCAGTAACACCCAACCTCGCCAATTCATCCATTACTGGTTTATTTGCAACCTCCAATGGGGTTTTGTTTCCAAGTTTTGGAATCAGTCTATCACCCATACCATCAGCAACTATGAGTACAATCTTCTTCTCAACCATGAAATCCACAAAAAGGTATTTATGTGAAAAGGATATAACGTTTACCATCTATTTACGTTTATATAAGAATTCTTTAACTATGCTCTTCAATGAGGGGCCTTCAATCTCATTCAATTCAAAGCTAACCATGGTGGATGGTTTCTTAATGGTGATAAATCTTCTAAGATCCGTGGGGGTTGCTATTACCACACCATCACAATCAGCATTATTTATGGTGGCTTCAAGTTCACGTAATTGCTTTTCACCATATCCAAGGGCTGGAACTGAGAGTAGATCATTCTTCTCAACAACCTCCCTAATAGATCCAACTGCACAAGACTTTGGTGAAACAATTTCAGATGCACCAAACTTCCTTGCAGCCACATATCCAGCTCCAAACTTTAAATCTCCATGCAAGAGTGTAGGCCCATCTTCAATGGTTAATACACGTTTACCCCTAATTACATTTGGATCATCAACATAAACTTCAGATGCAGCTTTAACTATAATTGCACGTGGATTAAGCCTCCTAACATTCTCCTCAACCAATTTAACACTCTTCTCATCAGCCACATTAACCTTATTTATGACTATCACATCAGCCATCCTCGCATTAACTTCACCGGGGAAGTACTTGTCTTCATGACCAGCTCTAAGTGGATCTGCAACGACAATCAATAAGTCAGGCTTGAAGAATGGGAAATCATTATTTCCACCATCCCAAACGATCACATCAGCCTCAGATTCAGCTCTCCTCAAAATAGCCTCATAATCAACCCCAGCATAAACCACATAACCCCTACGTAGATGAGGTTCATACTCCTCCTTCTCCTCAACGGTACAATTGAACTTCTCTAAGTCCTCAATCTTCTCAAATCTCTGAACAACTTGAGCTTTAAGATCACCATAGGGCATTGGATGACGAACTACAACAAACTTAACCCCAAAACCCTTCAGAGCATCGCATACCCGCCTCGAAACAGTACTCTTACCAGCACCAGTTCTAATGGCACAAACAGCTATAACTGGCTTACTGGATTTCAGCATTACATCCCTTGGGCCTAGAAGCCTAAAGGATGCACCACAACTCATGGCTATGGAAGCTAAGTGCATGACATGCTCATGGGATACATCACTATATGAAAAGACAACTTCATCAACATTAAACTTCCTAATTAATTCTGGAAGCTCAGATTCATGGTATATTGGTATGCCATTTGGATATAGGGGTCCTGAAAGCTCTGGAGGGTAAATCCTACCAGCTATACCAGGAATTTGAGTTGCAGTGAAAGCCACAACTCTAAATTCAGGGTTCCCCCTAAAGAAGACATTGAAATTGTGGAAGTCTCTGCCAGCAGCACCAAGTATTATTACATTCCTAACCATAACATCACCAACAATAGTAGACGTGTTGAAAACATATATGTTTTAGCTTAGATATGCTGTGGAAACATTAATAATGATTTAAAGACTAACTATATTTTCGAAGCATTATGAGTGAAAAGAAGGAGAAAACACCATTTAGAGTGAAAATGTCTGATGGAAGCATAGAAACGGTATATGCATACTCGGAAAAACAAGCATTATATCTGGCATCATCAAGAAGTGGGAAGAAGGCTGTGGGAGTTGTTGGAATACTAATGGAGCATAAAGAGGAAGAAGGGAAGGGTGAGGGTACAGTGGAATATGTGGAAATTATCAGGAAGCTTGAAGAAGCCATAAAGAGTGGTAGATATATTGAAGCCATAGAATTGAAAACCCAAATCCAAAGGATGATAGCGGAGGAAAAGTTGAATTGGAATAATGAATTGGAGAAGAAGTACCATCTATTCTGGTCATGGTGTAATGTGCGATGAGAAATCTTGCACATACAAACACAAAACTTCCTCCACTAATCTTCATAATACTCATCGTCATTGTGCAAACAGCCCATATAACGACTGTAAAGGCTGAAGTATCAATTCACAAGTTAGAGTCGATGGATGTTAGAGGGGGGATTTACACACTATACACCATTGCCAATAATGGATATATGAACGTAACATATAAATCCCTAGAAAAGTATACTGAAACACCATCAATAAATGTGATTATAAACGTAAATGGATTGGAAAAGTGGGCAGTATACAGCCTAACAAATAGGAAACTCTTGTACGGTGAGATACAAGATTGGAATATATATCCACTATGGATACCGAAATGCATACAATTAAATGATGAAATACCAATATACAACTACGAAACAAAATTCAAGTGCATATTTAAGAATGATACCACAATCATACTATCACATGGAAATGAGAAGCTTATCTACGATCCATTCACCGGAGCACTCATTGAAGGTGAAGTAAGATTAAATGGTTATGGGTCACTATACTTAAAGCTCAACAAAACAAATATGAAGATTAGGAGGGAATACTTTAGCGACGACTTATACTTTGATTGGGAGACGCTAACACTTAAACTAATGAGGTTAGAGAAAGAATATGCGAATATACTAAAGGTTTACAGTATAGGTAGGAGTGTGTTGGGTAGAGAGATATGGTGTTGTGAGATAAAGGCTTCAGAATATGAGGATGGAGTGGTATTAATTGATGGGGGGATGCATGGAAGTGAAGTTATAGGGGTTAAAGTCGCATACTCAATTCTAGAGAGAATCCTCTCAGAATACAATGAACTGCAGAGTAGAGGGGTATTGAAGAGGCTAACCCTAATAATAATACCAATGCTAAACCCGGATGGCGTGGAAATGACGAAATATTCACCACCAACACCAAGCATAAGATTGAAGGATGGTAGATGCAATGCCAATGGAGTTGACTTAAATAGGAATTTCAATTATGAATGGAGTGCTGGCGGCTCACCACTATACAATTCAACAGTTTACAGAGGAGAATTGGCTGAAAGTGAACCTGAAGTTAAAGCTCTAAAAGATTTAATGCAAAGGAGGAAGATAGTATTCTACCTAAACTTCCATTCTGGAGTGAGGCAAATAATAATACCAGCATATCAAGCAAATCCATACCTAAACGTATATGCCAACATAACATCAACACTATCAAACATATTCGGATTCGAAATAGTTAGAGGGGGAGTTTATGGGGGCTCAGCAAATTGGTGTTTAATGGCGAGAGGGGAACCAGCACCATCAATCATAATAGAATTGTATGGTGGAGGGACAGATGCATTGAATGTAGACTGGTTCCTATTCTACAATCCAGTGGATGAAGTGGAAATACGTAAACTCACAATACTGGGTTATCAGGCAACCATACAAATACTATTGAATGCAAAGAGGTGGAGGGATATGATGTTCGAGAAGACTCCGCCACAATTACCATGGGAATCGATGAAAACAACATTAACCGTAACGATAATAATAGTATTGGGGTTAGCGATATACATTAAGTTGAGGAAATCTCAAGGGAGGATTAAGGATAAGAGTAGTCCAGCAAAACCACCAATAAATGTGGAAGCAAAATTTACAACATGATTGTTTATGAAGCGAACCCCCTTAAAGAATCTAGCTTCACAACCACAATTATGTATAGGATCCTCAGAAAATGAATTGCACTTATCACACCAATATCCAGCTTGAAGTGTTGCTCCTAAAAGGCTATCAATAGTTGAACCTATAAAGCCAGACAATACAGCTATACATACAACCTTAACAAATGAGAATCCAGGTTCAATTCTAAGTATTGCAGCTGAAATTCCCATTAGAAGTGAAGATAATATTATCGCAACCTCCCCATATGGTGAAATAGCACCAGAAAAACCTGGTTCAACAGTCTTAAAATTCGTTATGAGCCTAGGTTTCCCAGGATAAAGTAAGCCAACCTCAGTTGCCAATGTATCAGATACAGCTGTAGATATGGATCCAAGGAATGCTGCAAAAAATATTCCACCACCAAACACCCCCTCACCCAATGCAAATAAAGCCGCTGCACCACCATTACCAATAACATTCCTCCAAGATCTAGCTCCACCCTTAGCCTCAGCAAAACCCAAAGCCCTCTTAAAATCATACTTATACTTTGTAAACAAACTTGAAATCAAATAGAAGGATAAGAGGAGGAGGAACCATCCCAAACCACCAAAAACTATTACAATAAATCCAATGATAAGGGCTGAAACAACACCGGAAGGTTCTAGAAATCGGAATTTAAGGGAAATCCATGATAATATGATCAAAATCAGCAATTCCATGAATAGCACAGGCTGTTGAAATGTCAAACCTCCTCACTCTTAAACATAATTACATCAGAGGAAATTAAAATAGGTTTCCCAAACATTGGAAGCTTGAAAAACAATTGATTTAAGAATTATTATTGCAAATGATTAGTTGGTGTATTGTTTTGAGGATTTATAGGGCATTAACGATAGCTGGATCGGATTCAGGTGGTGGAGCTGGAATACAAGCCGATTTGAAAACATTTTCAGCATTCCAAGTCCATGGAATGACTGTTATAACTGCATTAACAGCACAGAATACTATGGAGGTTAGAGGAGTATATCCAATACCACCAGAATTTGTTAAAATGCAAATGGAAGCCGTAATTGAGGATATAGGGGTTGATGCAGCTAAAACTGGAATGCTATATGATGAGGGAATAATAAATGTGGTTTGTGAAGAAGTGATCAAAAATAGAATACCTTTAATAGTGGATCCAGTCATGATAGCGAAATCCCGTGCAAAACTCTTAAAAGATGAAGCAATTAAAGCATTAAAGGAGAAGCTTATACCCATAGCAAAAGTTGTTACACCAAACATACCTGAAGCGGAGGTTCTAACCGGATACAAGATTGAGGATCACAATACGATGAGGAAAGCTGCAATAGACATACAATCAACAGGGGTTGAAGCAGTTGTAATTAAGGGGGGACATCTAGCTGGAAGCGAAGTTGTGGATATACTGTATTATAATGGGGGATTCCATGAATATAGGAAGAGGAGGATTGAAAGTAGATGTACACATGGAACTGGATGCGTATTCTCAGCAGCAATGACTGCACTAATAGCCAGAGGATTTGGAATTGTAGAGGCATTTAAAATTGCAAGCGAATTTATGGTTAAAGCTATAAGTGAGGGGGTAATGGTTGGTAAAGGTCATGGACCAGTAAACCCCATGGCCAAACTTTACGAAGATGCCAACAGGTATAATGTATGGAGAAAAGTCATGAAAGTTGTGGAAGCAATCGAGGGGGATGAAAGGATATCTCAACTAATACCTGAAGTTAGGATGAATATTGGTGAAGCAATACCAAATGCAAAAAGCTTTGAAGATGTATGCGCAGTTGATGGAAGGATAACAGTAGTGAATGGAAAGCCTAGAGCAGCTGGACAAGTTAAATTTGGAGCATCAAGGCACATAGCAAACATAATACTCTCAACCATGAGCTTCAATGAGGAGGTGAGGGCAACTGCAAATATAAAGTATA
>NZ_JANGFQ010000023.1:0-17275 GCF_024707025.1 Candidatus Culexarchaeum yellowstonense | reverse complement strand
CAATAAAGCTTAATGCAGGGGATAAGCTAATCATAGAACTTCAAAATGTAAGTTTAAGTGAAAGCCTAATCGAGGTAAAGGATGCATTAAATAAAACTGTAAAGAACATAGAGAAGGCGGAGGCAGATGGATTCTACCTATCAATATATAGATCGAAGATCCCATACATAGAGGGGTTAATAATCAATGGAGAAGTATCACTGAAAGCTAAGAGATATGATGAATGCTACTCAAACCTTAGGGAAGCAATACTAACAATGGAAAACATAAACAGTGGAATAGCACAATTATATACTGAAGCAACAGGCTCAGCAATACTAATAATAATCATACTGGCATTTGCATCCACAATAATTGGATTAGTGATTTTTGATAAAGAGGTTTACAGCATAATAGCCTCAGCAGCATCATACATGGCATTAACATACATATTCAAACTACTATACCCTGGAATAAATGCATTAAACCAGAATACATTAAACATGTACATGGCAATCTCATACATAGCGGTAACAGCCATAATGACACTACCAAGACATACAAGGGAGGGGGAAGGGACATCCCTAATAAGCCTAATATCATCAATAGCTTCAATAGCAAAGAGGAATCTTAAGAGGAGGAAGCTTAGAAGCACATTAACAATAATATCCATAATGATCATTGTAGGTGGATTCATAGCCTTAACATCAGTTTCAACATCGGAAAGCCTAACAATATCATCAAGAATTGCGGGGAATGAGCCGGAGGGGATAATAGTGTATAGAGGGGTTGGCGACCTTAAATACAGCAAATTCTCAGCCATAAGTGAGGGGATCATAGAATCATACTCAATAAATTTGAAGAGCAATGAATACTCATTCAAACTTGAAAGCCAAGCTAAATTAAACCCAATAGAAGTAGCAATAAACCCATACACACCACAAAAACTAAGCATATATGGTGCAATAGCCTTCACAAACCCATCAGACCCAATAATAGGGGAGATACTCAAAAACCTAAAGGGGAAACTACCATCAAAGAGTGGGGAAATAGCGTTAACAATGGATGCAGCAAAAACATTGAACGTAGATATCGGCGGGAAGATAATCCTAATTAATAGTGGGAAAACCATGACGGTAACTGGCATACTCAACAATGAATTCAAATTCATAGTGGATTATGATGACAGAACACTCACACCCGGAAAACTCGTCATGATAACAGGTGGAGAGGAGGTTAGAATAGAACTCATGGATTGTGAAGCATCAGAAATAGTGATGGTCTCAGCGGAAGATGCAAAAACATTCACATTACTACCCGCAAGACTATACGTTAAGATCACGGATAGCGAGGAAGCAATATCACTATCAAAACGCATAGCACTATCAGGAGACTATATAGTTAAAACCGTAACCTCTGGAAGAGTTTACACCATGCAATACAAGAGCTACATGGATATAAGGGGGTTTGAAGCCATGTTAACCCTAGCAATATCAATATCAAATGTGGGTATAGTTATGCTTGCATCAGTTTATGAGAGGAGGAATGAAGTCACCATACTCTCAGCCATAGGCTTAAATCCAAGTCACATAACAGCAATATTCGCCTTTGAAGCAGCAATAATGGGGTTGATTGCAGGTGGATTGGGATACATGATTGGATTATCATTCTACAAGCTCTCACAAACATTAAACCTAACAATAGAAGTATACCCAAAAATTTCATCAAACTGGGCTATAGCCACAATAATAGTGGCTGGGGCAACTGCAGTCATAGGAGCCATACCAGCATTAAAATCCTCCATAATAGTTACACCATCAAAATTAATGAGGTGGAAGGCTGACTACAAACCTGAAGGCATTGAGAAACCATGGGAATTCATGATACCAGTAAGGGTAATGGAATCAGAAGTGGAATCAATGATTGAATACACCATGAGAAAACTCAAAGAGACAACTGGAGTTGAGAGGCTTAGGAGGGAGGAGGGATGGAATATAAGGTTCAGTTATAGGATTGGTCAGGGAACCATAGGGTCCTCTGGATCAACAAACCACATAAAGATATATGTGGAGGGAGGGGAAGTTAAAATCAAACTAATGGTTCAACCATATGGAGAAAACTTGGAGAAACATGCATATGAAGTAGCTAAGTTAATTAGGGAGATAATGATAAGGTGGAGGAGTGGAATCTAAATGGGGGCTAAGGATAGAAGGGGGATAAGTAAGAGGGATATAATTGGATACATAGCGCTAATAGCATTGGCAATCATAATCTCGAGAGGGATATATTACGCTGCAGGATTCATTCTAAACGTTCCCACACCATTCCTCGTAGTGGCTTCTGGAAGCATGGAACCAACATTAAAAGTTGGAGATGTAATAATCATTAAGGGGGTGAATCCAGAAGACTTGAAGGTTGGGGACATAATAGTATTCAACCCGCCACAACCATACTATAATGGAGTCCCATGGGTTCATAGGATAATAAGCATACAGAAGGTTGGCAATGAAATATACTTTAAAACGAGGGGGGATGCCAATGCATATCCAGACCCATTCACATTAACCAAGAGCAATATAGTTGGCGTAATGATAGGTAGAATACCATACCTAGGCCTCATATCACTAAACCTATGGCAATGGCTTATACCAGCAATGGTGATAATTGCAATAATAATTGTATTGAAGATTATTTCAGAGAGTGGAGGGAAATAGGTGAATTAATAAAATATATAAATTGCTCCACTAGATATATCATGGTGCAAATTTGAGATGAGTAGCAAACCCATCGTTAGAATAGAGAACGTAGTTGCATCAGTCATATTAAACCAATACATAGACTTGGAAGCAATAACGAAGAATATTCCATCAGTGGACTACAATCCAGAACAATTCCCAGGACTAGTTTTCAGATTGGATAAACCTAAAACTGCAACCCTCATATTCAGTTCCGGGAAGATGGTATGCACAGGGGCTAAATCGGAGAAGGATGTTAAGAAGGCTATAAAGAAGATAATAGCAACACTTAAAGCTAAGGGGATAAACATTGTTGGAAAACCAAAGATAACAATACAGAACATAGTTGCATCAGCCAATATAAAGATGAACATAAACCTAGAGAAGGCAGCATTAACCCTTGAAAACGTAATGTATGAGCCGGAGCAATTCCCAGGCCTGATATACAGGTTGAATGAACCTAAAGTTGTGCTACTACTATTCAGTTCTGGGAAGATGGTATGCACTGGAGCAAAGAAGGAGGAGCAAGTCTACGAAGCAGTGAAGAAGGTTACAGAAAAACTCATTGAATTGAAGTTAACCTACTAGCCAACCCCCCTAACATAACTCAATATTTTATTGTACAATTCACCACTAATTAAGCCGTGATCGAGGAGGATTCTAGCAGCATCTGAAATCTTGATGAGGCTATGGAGCTTAATCCCCATCTTCATCAATTTGGCTTCAGCCCCCTGCTCTCTATCCACCAAAACCACAGCATCCTCAACCCTACCACCCATGGATATTATGGATTGAGCTGTAAGCATAAGGCTCTCACCAGTTGTGGCAACATCATCTATAATTACAACCCTATCATTGACATTCAAAACCCCCTCAACAATCCTACCCCTACCATGCCCCCTCTCAACCTCCTTCCTCACATATATCAATGGCTTCCTAAACCTATATGCAAGCATAGTTGCAAAGGGGATGCCTGCTGTGGGGACCCCTGCAATCCTATCAAAGGATCCAACCTCATTGGCTAAAATCTCATAATATGCATCACAAACCCTTATGAAATCATCTGGATATGATGGGATAACCCTCAAATCAATGTAGTATGGACTCTTCAAACCGGAAGTTAATGTGAATTCGCCGAAAAGTATTGCATTAAGCTTGAAAAGCCTCTTAACAATATCCTCAGCTAAACCCCTCTTCAAAGAAGCCCAATCCAATAAAACCCTCAAAAATTCTAATGGAAGGGGGATTTAAAGGTTTCCATGAAAATATGGATTCAAGGCTAGTAGTAGAAGGATGTGAAGCATAGAAGTATTATTGCTGGAACTAGGATTAAACCCAAAACCCTACGCTTGAAACTAAGTGGTGAAACATCATCCAATGGACCTGGATGCCCCCTATATATCTGCATGAAAAGAGCCAGTAAAGCCATCAATAGGAAACCTGAAAACATGAGGATGAGCACACCAATATATGCAATAACCTTATAATACTTCTCACCAAATATGGCTCTGGAAACATGACCACCATCAAGCTGTGAAATTGGCATCAAATTTATGAATGTAACGAGGAAACCTATCCAACCTGCAAAGGCAACGGGATGCAACAATAGATCGTACTTAGCGAAATCAGATGGCCTGAAAACTTGAACAAGGAAATCGAAGATGGCTGGTACGGGAATATAAACACCATAAATCATACCCTTCGGAATTATGTAGGATAATCTAAGCCCAAGAATCGATACAAGCACTGCAGCCGAGAAACCAATTAGGGGGCCGCTTAAACCAACATCGAAAAGCTGATCCCTATTAACCATGGGAGACCTCTGAACTATTATCGCCCCCATAGTTCCACCTATCTCAGGGGGTCCTGGAATGAAGTATGGGAAGCTTGTCTCAACATCATGTACCTTAGATGCAATTTTATGTCCAAACTCATGAAGTCCAGCTACAGCTAAAAGGCATAAGACATATAGAGCTATGTTTAGAGGTACATTGCGCTTCGGATCCACAATATCAAATGATAAGCTTGTAACTTGTAGGTATCCACTGTAGGTTATGGTGGCTAGAGTTGCCAAAAACAATACTATGGCGGCAATTCTATTGCTCCCACCAAACCCACCCTCAAACCTGAACACTCTAAGGAAGATTTTACCATCATGCTTCCTCAATATTGGAAGGTATCCGGAACCCTTCATGCAATCATATAGAGATTTAAACTTCAACTTAAGATCTGGGGTTGGAGATATTATGAATGTGGGAACCCCGAATTGTATAGAGAAATCTTCAACGTTGAAAAACCTCCTAACTAGAGCTTCAATGGAAGTTACATCAACCATGGATTCTGCCATAAACTACCAACTACAATCATGAACAGTAAAACCTAAAAATATTTCCATAATAAATTGGTCTTAGGGAATACTATTGTCTAAAGCAAAGTACACCATAAGGATGGTTGAATTGAAAGATATACCAGTGGTCATGGATATAAATTTGAAGTGCCTACCAGAAAACTACACGCAATCCTTCTTCATACAACACTACAAGAAGTTTCCAAAAGCATTCCTTGTGGCTGAAGTTGAGGGGAGGGTTGTGGGATACATAATGTGTAGGGTGGAGCATGGAATTTCAAACTTCAAATTCACATTGACAAAGAAGGGGCATGTAATATCCATAGCAGTACTACCAGAGTATAGGAGGATGGGGATAGGATACAACTTAATGGTTAAGGGGATGGAGGCATTGAAGGAGTATGGAGCTACAGAAGTATATTTGGAAGTTAGGGTTAGCAATTATCCAGCCATACACCTATATGAGAAACTAAACTATGTAATAGTGAATAGGATTCATGGATACTATGCTGATGGAGAAGATGCATACGTAATGGCTAGACCACTATGATAATGAAACTTCCAAAGCCAATCTAACAGCTCTAAGAACCTCATTGAAAGCCATGGATGGTGGAGGTTCACCCCTAACATCACCAATAACCTTACCAGCAGCTTGCTCCAAGGTATATGGAATATGCATAAACCCTGCCCTACCATCAACTTCGAAAATTTTCATGAAATGAAGCCCAAGATACATAACACAATTACATAGATATGTCCCCGCACTATTGGATACTGCAGCCGGAATCCCAGATTCCAAGAGACGCTTAACAATAGCCTTAATGGGGAGGGTTGAGAAGTATGCCGCAGGCCCCCCTGGAATTATGGGTTCATCCACAGGATTGAAACCATCATTATCTGGACCTGAATCCATAACGTTCAATGCAACCCTCTCCACACGTATAAATGATGATCTTGGTGCAAGTCCTAAACTGAGCAAAACCCTAGGCTTAAACCTCGAAACATAACCTTCCAATAAACCCTTAACCCTAACATATGATACTGGAAGAACCACGCCCACAACATCTTCACCCATAATCTTCAATCCATCCATAACCTTAGCTATCTCACCAGATGGATTATAATTCTCCTTACCATAAGGCTCAAACCCAGTTACCAATACAACCATAACCATCAAACCCAAACATAAATGTGGAGGGGGTAAAATAGAAAAAAGTTTCCATTAAGATGATTCTGCTTCACTGGTTAATCAGCGGATATTGAACTTCTATCAGCATAATACTTCTTAACATACTTAGGCTTCAATTTTGAAGCAATATAATTGAATGCAACTTCCGGATCACTCTTCTCACCACAAGTGTAAACATCTAGTGTTGCATAGGAGTATTCAGTCCAAGTATGTATGGCTATATGGCTTTCCACAACCAAAACTATAACTGAAACTCCACCCTTCTCTCCACCAAACTTCCAAGACTTAACATCCCAAACAGTCATATTCGCCATCTTCGCAGCTTCAACAGCCACATCCCTCAAAAACTTCTCATCAGATAGAACATTGACATCGCAATCGTATAGATTGCCGTAGACATGCTTCCCAACTATCACCTTAGCCTTTTCCACCATTTCCCTATCTTCAGATAAAAGTGCAATACACATTTAATATTTAAACCTTTTTATTTTTGCCACCCATAAGCCATGATAATGGGATATCCTGCCAAGACCCATCAGGCTTAACCCTCCTAATAGTTAGCGGTAAAACCCCCCTCTCCAACTCCATTATTGCAATATCTATTGATGAAAACTTCCCACCCTCAACATTTATGAGTATTGGAGCCCCCAAAGCTATCTGTAAAGCCCTAGCCCCAATGATCCTAGCCTTCTCATATGAAGTCAACCTTGGGGGGCCCACAAATATCTTTGGGGTAGAGCTTTGAACATCACTGAAAGACGGTTGAGAATCGCAAACAGAAAACAACGCCACACCACACCCCAAGCAAATCAAAGAATTAAAAATAGTTTTGAAGTATATTAATATTTATTTATTTCCTCTAAAAAAATGGATTCAGCGAGATTGTGTGATATAGATATGGGTTGGGGGGATGACTGGGAAATCGTAATCTCAACAATAATTCTAATTGTAATATCAATGACGCTCATAACCCTCAGAATTATTGGAAAACCAGTATTTGAAATATCCTTCGAAACCCTAGTAATACATGTAGCAACCATAGTGGCCATAGCATCATGCATATACATAATCATTTCAAAGAGGAGGAAACAAATATAACCCCACAAATCATCTTATGATTTGATGATGCCAGAACTATACTATGCTGGAATAGCACTAATAATGTTGGGTATAATCATAATAGTGATTGGAATGATGCTGACGATCTTAAGGGGGAGGGGTGGGGAAGTGGAGGGAGGAGTGGTGCTAATAGGCCCAATCCCAATAGTAATTGGGACAAGTAGCAGGGTTATTAAGGCAATGCTGATAGTGACGATAATAATGATGGTATTCATAATAGCACTCATGATGTTATGGGTGAAATTATGGTGAAATGCGAAATATGTGGAATTGGGGATGCAAAATATGTTTGCAGTAAATGTGGGAGGAGAGTATGCGGAGAATGCTTCAACACACAATTCTGGATGTGTAGGGAATGCATGGGTAAAAGCTATCCCACATACGTTGAGGGGTGGAGGATGGCTGACACATTAATGAAGACATTCACAATAGGATTCATAGTAATCCTAATTGGAATAATTCTAATAATGCTATCGCAAATAATGATTGGAGGGGCTTTTGGAGGGATAATAATATTCCCATTCATACCAATAATATTCTTCCAGAAATTGGAGGGGGCAACGGCAATACTATTCACATTACTCATGATGATTGCAATGATAATTATAATTGTAATATGGATGTACTTGACTAGGAAAATACTTACATAAAAAAATGGAAATTCACCTATAATATAAGTAGATTTTATGACTGCTCCACTCATCATGAATAACTTCAACCTTAACAGGCCTCCACCCTGGAATCTCAAAATCATGTGATACAACCCTAGTTCCAGGTCTAAGCTCCCTCTCAAGCTTAGGTCTTAAACGTTCATTAACACTTGTCAATAGGTATAATGTAACAACATCAGCATCACTTATATTAACATCGAAGAAGTTTCCATGAATAACCCTAACCCTACCTTGAAGATTCTCAGCAATAATCCTATCCTCAATCTGCTTAACAAGTTGAGGCCTAATCTCAATACCCACAGCCCTAGCCTTAAACTCCTTAGCAGCAATGAAAAGTATCCTACCATCCCCTGCACCAAGATCATAGACAAGTTCATCAGGCTTAACATTACAGAGCTGAAGCATCCTCCTAACCACATTCTCAGGGGTTGAAACGAAGGGGACATCATAATGATACGTCCAAACCACCAAAACATAAAGTAAGAATATGTGGGATATAAAGATAATCCACATGGAAGTTACACGTAAACCCTTAAATGTAGATTACTCAAAAGGATTTAATGAAAGTTAAATGGTTAAAAGAGATTTAATGGAGAAATTGGAGCGAATAGAATACTTACTGGAATACTTATCTAGGGAGATTGAAACGATAAAGAGGGTTTTGGGGATTGGTGGAGGGATATTCACAATTCTGGAAGGTGGAATAGAAACATACAAAACTGCAACATCAGAATACAAGAGGATAATAAGCTTTGAGAGGATGATTAGAAACATGAAAATGGACAATATATCAAAGGAAATACTGAGAATCCTAGCTTATATGGGTCCATTGAATATAACACAAATAACCATGGAGCTAAAGAGGAGGAGGGGGAAAGCTTCAAGACTCACAGTAACCCAAAAGCTAAAGAAGCTTATGGAAATAGGTATTGTAACTGAGGAAGCTAGGGGTAGGGAGAAGCTCTACCACTACAAAACGGAATCTTGAGAAAATAAACCTAGAATAACATGGGAAAAGTCCAATAAAATATTAGAAAACGATCAATCCAGCATGGAAAACTTAATCACATTAAACATTGGAAATGTATTTGGAGGTGAAATAATTGGCTAAGGAGGGGGAAGTATCTAAAGATGTGGCTGAATTGAGGGAAGTCTTAAACGTAATATCAGAATTCATAGATAAACTCCCAAAAATACTAAACGAATTAATATCAACACTATACGCAGCAGATATAGGTGAAAAACTTGGTAAAAGCGTTGGAGAATACTACAAGAAGTTGAAGGAAAGTGGAATACCAGATGATGTGGCAATAAAACTCACAGAAGCATACGCAAGGGAAGCACAAACACCAATGAAGATACTCGGAGAACTAATATCAAGATTCAGTGGAGGTAGAGGTTTGAGAGAAGAATTAGAAGAATTGAGGAAGAGGAGATTGGAAGAATCAAAGGAGAAGAGGGGAGGAGCAGAGGGAACTGAGAAAAGTTAACGCGAAGAATGTGTGGAGTAATGAATTATGAATAAAATCCTAACAAAAATTGGAATAACATTAACACTAGTATACATGATAATAAAGTTGATGTTAAACGTAACGATAATGTTTATGGAACTCTATGAAGCAAAATTGAAAATAAAATTTAAAACAAGAATATATGAGTGGAAGCTAAGTAGAAAACTTGAAGAATACGGGATTCCAAGGGAAGTTTCAAAGAGGATTTCAAAAAACATTTACAAGGGGGATGTTGAAGCATTAAATAATTTAATGAGTTTAAGGGGGATTATGAAATTAATGCGTAAACAAACACATATATAGGGGGCTAACACTATTAGTGAGTTGAGGAAGTGGAGAATGTATAGGGGTAAACCCGCAATAATACAAAACATAGAATCCTGGGTTGATGCACAAAAGAAGTTCCTAGAATATGTAAGTAAAAGTGAAAAGGAACTTGAAAATGCAGATAGACTATCACTGGTAATAGCCTCAAGGGCAGCATGTGCACAGATATCCAGAACGATAAAGGGGTTTGATGCATGGCTTCAAAACCCACTAATAATAGGGCTAATGCCACCTGAAATGATAAAGGAAGTTCAAGAGAAACTTTGGGCAATAATGAAAGAGCTAACTGAATTCGACATACAACACACCGCGAAATACGGGGAACATTTAAAGAAGGTTTTAGAACAAGGTAAAATCATACCGCCAATACCATTGGAAGAGGGGGAGGAAGAGGAGGAGCAGAGGCAGAGGCTAACATATATGAGGTAAATCACTAATTCTCCCTAGAAATCCTAATTTCACCACCAGAAATAATGACTGTTAAAATATCACCCAACTCAGGTTTAGGCTCAAGTCTATCCCACTCATCCTCAGTAAGCCATATAGTTAAACGTGGAAGCTGAAAAGATGTTGATAGTGGAATTGGCATCATCCTCAAAACCTGCTGCATAATTGGAAGAACATCCTTAGCCAAATCAGAATCCTGAGAAGAATAGAATACTGGTGGAGGCGACTCCTGCTCCTCCACTAAATCAATCCTAAACATCTTCTCACCATTAGGAGCTCTAACAACATTCTTCCCAGCCACAGAAGCCTTAAACTTAACTTCCAAAACAATCCCCAAACATATAGTGTGGCACAAGTATATAAGTGGTTTGCTAACTATACCATGGAAAATTTAATATACATTACTGGAAACGTTTAAGTGAAACAAATTATGCATGGTGAATGGCGAATGATTAAGATGAACCAGATATTGGATAAGAGGGAACTTGCACCTGGAATAAAGGAGATGGTGATTTATAATCCAAATATAGCTTCGAAGGTTAAGGCTGGACAATTCATAGTTGTAAGGGTTTGCGAAGAGGGGGAGAGGATACCACTCAACGTGGTGGATTGGGATGGGGGGAGGGGGACATTGAAAATAGTATTCCAAGAGGTGGGGGTATCAACATATAAACTTGGAAAGCTTGGAATTGGAGATTTGATAATGGATGTTGTAGGGCCTCTTGGAAACCCCTCAGAAATAAGCCTATTCGGAACAGTGATATGTGTGGGTGAGGGTGTAAGAATATCTGCAATATATCCAGTAGCTAGAGAACTGAAGAAGGCTGGAAACAAGGTTATATCGATAATTGGTGCTAAAAGCAAAGAGCTACTGATATATATGGAGGAAATGAGGGGGGTTAGCGATGAACTAAGAATAACGACGGATGATGGTTCGGAGGGGAGGAGGGGGCTTGTATCAGATGAGTTGAGGGATATCCTTGAAAGTGGATTGAAAATTGATAGAATTGTAATTGTCGGCTCTGCAATGACTATGAAAATGTGTACAGAAGTAACTAAGCCATACCATATAAAGACTATTGCAAGTTTAAACCCAATAATGATATGTGGAATGGGAATGTGTGGAGCATGTAGAGTGGAAGTTGCTGGGAAAACTAGATTTACATGCATTGAAGGACCGGAATTCGATGCACATCAAGTGAATTTCGATGTGCTAATGATGAGGTTAAATGCATATAAAACTGAAGAGCAAATGGCATTAAAAAGGTTCCTTGAGGGGAGAGGGTGAGGATATGCCAGTTAAGAAGAGGGTTGAAATGAGAAAGCTTCCAGTGGAGGAGAGAATTAAAAGCTTCAATGAAGTTATGCTTGGATTAACAGAAGAGCAGGCAATTGAAGAAGCTAAGAGATGTCTACAATGCCCAAATCATCCATGTATGGAAGGCTGCCCATTAAACACGGAGATACCAAAATTCATAAAGAAAATAGCTGAAAGAGACTTCCTATCAGCATATAAGATCATAAAGGAGAAGAATCCCATACCAGCAATAACTGGGAGGGTTTGCCCGCAAGAAGTGCGATGCGAAGCAAAATGCACATTACAAAGGGTTGGAGAACCAATAGCCATAGGAGCTCTAGAAAGATTTGTGGCAGATTGGGCTATGAGGGAAGGTGTAATAAAAGAGGAGATAACGAAAGCCCCATCAAACAATATAAGGGTGGCAGTGGTAGGGTCTGGACCTTCAGGTATAACTGTGGCTGCAAACCTAGCTAAACTTGGATATGAAGTAACAATATTTGAAGCACTACAAAAGCCAGGTGGATTGCTGATATATGGGATACCTGAATTCAAATTGCCAAAGAAGGTTGTGGAATGCGAGATAGATCATTTAAAGCATTTGGGGGTAGACATACAGACAAATGTAGTTATTGGAAGAACTTACACGATTAAAGAATTATTCCAAAATGGTTATAGAGCAATATTCCTTGGAATAGGTTTGGGGATGCCCAGATTCCTAAACATACCCGGAGAAAATCTAGTAAACATATATACAGCCAACGAAATCCTCATAAGAACAAACTTGATGAAAGCATACCTATTCCCAAAATATGATACACCCATAAAGGTTGGAGATATAGTTGCAGTTGTAGGTGGGGGGAATGTGGCAATGGATGCCGCTAGAACTGCAATTAGACTTGGAGCTAAAGAAGTATACATAGTTTATAGGAGGAGTGAAGAAGAGATGCCTGCATGGAAGAAGGAGTTGATAAATGCAAAGGAGGAGGGGGTAAAACTGCAATTACTCACACAACCAATAAGATTCATTGGAGATAAAGATGGAAGAGTTACGGGGATGGAATGCCTAAAAATGCAGCTTGGAGAACCTGATGCCAGCGGTAGGAGGAGACCAATACCAATAAAGGGTTCTGAATTCATATTTAAAGCGGATACAGTGATAATAGCCGTAGGATACCGCCCAAACCCACTAATACAAAACACAACACCAGAGATAAAGGTGAATGAAGAGGGATGCATAATAGTGGATAAACATTGTAGAACAAGCATGAATGGAGTATACGCTGCTGGAGACATAATCCTCGGGGAAGCTACAGTGGCGGAAGCTATAGGTACAGGTAGAATAGCCTCCACAACAATACACCAAGATATAAGGGAAGGAAGAATATAAAAAATAAAATTTTAAATTAAAAATGGGGGTTGAAGTAAACCTTCTAGAATGGCTTCATACTTAAAAGCTCTTCCTCACTGGGTGGAGGTCTAATTAAGCCAGCCTTCCATAAAGCTTCAAGAGACCTTCTAGCTTCACTAATTATTCTTGAAGCCCTCTCCCAAAGCTCATTCCTACTCAACTTAACCCTAGCCACACCTTGCTCAATGGACTTCAAAGCACATGCCACAGCCTCCTCAACATAAACTTCCCAATCCTCCATGGTTGGTAGAATGTAATCTTCATGGAGCCCCTTCCTCTCAGCATAACTTGCCAATGCATGTGCAGCTGCCACACACATCTCATCAGTCACAGTTCTAGCCTTAACATCCAAGACACCTCTAAATATTGCTGGGAATCCAAGTGAATTGTTAACTTGATTTGGGAAGTCTGATCTACCTGTACCGACAATTCTAGCTCCAGCCTCCTTAGCTTCCCAAGGCCATATCTCTGGAATTGGGTTTGCACAAGCCAGTACTATGGCGTCATTGGCCATCCCCCTAATCCACTCCTTCTTAATAACTCCAGGTCCAGGTCTACTCATAGCTATACATACATCAGCCCCCTTCAAAGCTTCAGGTATACCTCCACTAAGCCCTTCAGCATTACTCTTCAAAGCCCACTTCCACTTCCATGGATCATTCTCCTTCTCCAATATATCCTTCCTACTCTGATTCAATATCCCCTTACTATCCACAAGTATTATGTTTCCAGGTTTAGCACCTGCAAGTTCAAGGACATCTGCAGTTTTAATGTTGGCTGCACCTGCACCTATCATAGCTATCTTCACTTCACTAAGCTTCTTACCCACAAGCTTCAAAGCATTAATGACTGCAGCTAGGACTACTGTGGCTGTCCCCTGCTGATCATCATGCCATACTGGTATGTTGAGCTTCTCCCTAGCCTTCTCCAAAACATAGAAGCATTTAGGCTTCTCAATATCCTCCAAATTTATCCCGCCGAAGGATGGCTCTATTAATTGCAGGAATTCTATTAGCTTATCTGGATCCTTAGTGTTAACGCATAGTGGGAATGCATCAACCCCACCAAGATACTTGAATAGTAAAGCTTTACCCTCCATCACTGGCATTGCAGCTGATGGGCCAATATCACCTAAACCCAAAACCCTAGTTCCATCACTAACCACAGCCACATAATTCCACCTATTAGTATACTCGAAGCTGTATAGGTCTGGATTCTCCTGAATCTTCCTACATGCAGCTGCAACTCCAGGCGTATACCATATGGAGAAGTCATCTAGGGTTCTAACTGGAACTTTAGGCATAACTTGAAGTTTACCCTCATAGAACTTATGTAGTTGCGGCGCTATAAGTGAAGGTTTCTGAGCCCTCTCCAAAAGCTTCTTAACATCCACCTCAACCACAAAATACACCTCAATAAACACGTAGGGTAAATGTATCTTTAAACTTTTCCATACACTAGTAAAATGATAAAATATATTACCCTTGAAATATAATAGTTAAAACAACTTTTGGGGGTATGTGAATGAGTGAAGATGAGGAGCTAAATAGGATAATTGAGAAGAAGATTAGGGAAATTATGAAGCGTGGAAAAGGGGAGGGGGAGGTGGAAGCTGAAGTGGAGTTTGACAAAGACAGTTTAAGGGATGCTCTAAGTAAATGTGGAATCTTGGTTGTGGATTTCTGGGCTCAATGGTGTGGACCATGCCAAATATACAGTAGGATATTCAAGGCTGTAGCTGAGAAGCTTAAGGGGAAAGCATGTTTTGGAAGGGTTAATGTGGATAGAAACCCAGAATTGGCGGACAAGTATAGGATATATGCCGTTCCAACAACAATAATATTCATAAAAGGTGAACCTGTGGAAACAATAGTTGGATTAGTGACGGAAGAAGAGTTGATGAGTAAAATAGAGAAGTACCTATAAATATTCTTCCAAATAAATAATATTTTTGGAGTTGAATATGCAGTTGAAGTTGGAAGTTGTGAATTTAATTGTACCTGAAGGATGCAATATAATACTTGGTCAAAGCCACTTCATAAAGACTGTTGAAGACTTATATGAAGCAATGATGAATTCAACACCAAACGTTAAATTTGGATTGGCATTCTGCGAATCCTCAGGTCCATGCCTAATTAGACATGATGGGAATGATGAGGAGCTTAGGAAGGTGGCAATAGAAAATGCATTGAAACTTTCAGCTGGACACTGCTTCATAATAGTCATGAGAAATGCATACCCAATAAACGTTCTAGATAGGGTTAAAGCTGTACCGGAAGTTGTAAACATATATTGTGCCACAGCAAACCCAGTTCAAGTGATAATTGGTGAAACTGAGCAGGGGAGGGCAATACTTGGAGTTGTGGATGGAGCCAAAAGTAAGGGTGTTGAGGGGGATAGGGAGATTGAAGAGAGGAAGCAATTCCTAAGGAAGATAGGGTATAAGAGGTAAATGCGAAGTTTTAGAGGAACTTCTTCAAAACCTCAAAGGTACTCCTAATATGTTGCGATATAACCTTAGTTTCAGATAGGATTGGCATGAAATTTGTATCACCAAACCATCTTGGAACAACATGGAAATGTAAATGCTCAACACCAGCACCAGCAGCCCTACCAATATTAACGCCAATATTAAATCCATCTGGAGATAAAGCCCTCTTCAAAACATCAATGGATAGGGATATGAAATCCATAATCTCCATAGACTCCTCAACAGTCAAATCATTTGGGTATATGATATGCCTATATGGTGCAATCATCAAATGACCATTATTATATGGGTAAGCATTCAAAACTATAAATGAATATTTACCACGCTTCAAAATGAATAATTCATCATCACGATTGGATTTAGCATATGAACATAGGAAACATTCAACATTCTTTGGTGCGGAAATATACACCATCCTCCAAGGAGCCCAAAGATTCCTCAAACACTCCACCAATCAACATATATTATCAATGAAGGCTATAAATTAATTTGTGAATGGTGATGGTGGAAGTAAATCAAAACCTAATAAGGAAGAATATCACTGGTGGAAGACTTCAAATGGTTTATAGAATGCTTGAAGAGGATTTGGAAATACAAACACTACTGAAGATGTCAAATATAATGGCTGTGAGTAGGATGAGGTATAATGATCATGGACCAGTACACTCAAGAATAACCTCGGGAACCGCACTGGAAATACTGAGGATAATTGGGAAGTATAGGAAGCCAAACATGATCTCAGATCATGGAATGGAAATGGAAGATGCGGAGATAGTGGTATTGCTTGGCGCATACCTACATGATATTGGAAACTCCATACATAGAATACAACACCCACAACATGGATGCTACATAGCCGACGCACCACTAAACAGAATACTTGGAAAGGTTTATGGTAGAATTGAAGATAGAGTTAAAGTTAAATGTGAAGTATTACATTGCATATACTCAAGCGATGATGAAATACAATGCTTAAGCCTTGAAGCTGGCGTAGTTAAAGTTGCAGATGGACTAGACATGGCTGAGGGTAGGGCTAGAATACCATACGATTTGGGAAAGAGGGATATACATGCACTATCAGCACTGGCAATAAAGAGGGTTGAAGTAAGCGAGGGGGGGTCAAAACCATTAAAGATAAGGGTTTACATGGAAAATCCAGCTGGAATATTCCAAGTTCAAAACGTTCTAATGAAGAAGATAGCTACATCTGGAATTGGAGACTTAATTGAACTAACAGCACTGGACATGAATGGAAGGGTTATTATGGGAGGGAGCTAGCATCCCTGGGGAGTAATGGAAGCTTCGAAACGTCCAAGTCATATAGGTCTAGGTACTTCAAACCACTACCAGTAAAGTATAGTAGAATCCTATCAGAGGGGTCGAAGAGCCCTTCATTGGCAATATGCTTCAAAGCAGCATGGGAAGCTGCAGCTTCAGGGCAAATGAAGAATCCACGTCTAGCTAGAATCTTCATGGATTCAATTATCTCATCATCACCCACAGCCAATGCGAAGCCACCACTATCCCTAATAGCCCTCAAAATTAGGTAGCTTGCATATGGTTTTGGAACTCTAAGTCCAGATGCAATGGTATTGGCGTTTTGCCAAGCCTCAGAAACTTCAGGGGCGCCATCCATGAAAGCCTTAACAAGAGGCATGCATCCGGTGGATTGAACTAGAATGAGCCTTGGAGCCCTCTCAATCCATCCAAGCTCGATGAGCTCATTAAACCCCTTCCAAAGCCCAATAACA
>NZ_JANGFQ010000022.1:0-20234 GCF_024707025.1 Candidatus Culexarchaeum yellowstonense | reverse complement strand
TGGAGATAGAGTTCCTAGGCAACTTAGACCAATTGATGAGGTATGAGGAGGAAGCAATATACTCCGCTGTAAAAGAGGTTTCAAAGCTCGATGAAGACCTCGAAGTCCTAGGAGTTGATGAGGAGCATTTGAAGATGTTTAGACCACCATATAAGAGGATTACATACTCTGAGGCTATAGAGACTTTGAAGGAATTCAACTTAAAGTTTGGAGACGATTTGAAGAGTGTACATGAGAAGATGCTTGCAGAAATCTATGGTCCAGTCTTCATAACACACTACCCGAAGGAGATAAAGTTCTTCAATATGAGGGAGAATGATGAAGATCCAAGGATAGTTAACAGCGTAGACTTAATCCTACCATTATCTGGAGAAGCTGCTGGAGGGGCTGAGAGGGAATTTAGATATGAGAGGCTTATCAAGAGGTTGAGGGAATCAACAATGCTCAAAATGCTAATTGAGAGGGGAGGCTCTGAGGAGGATTTCGATTGGTACCTAGAATTCTGGAGGGAGCATGAAGGCACACTACACTCCGGCTGTGGAATAGGAGTCTCAAGGGTTGTGCAATCAATAATAGGGAGCAGTGACATAAGAGCTGCAACTGCATTTCCAATGAATAGAAATAATCTCTTCTAAATTTCCCTCATTTTTTCCCGCATAGAATTTTACATTGCACTTCTCATAATATTCCCCTTTAATTTGCTTTCATCTAACACCACATTTCCCCAGCCTACACTCATTGGACACTATTGGATGTGTGTTGTAAGTTGTCTTATCGGCTATTCCAGCTTCTATGAAAGCTCTATGTCTCTCCATACATGAATCACAGTTACCGCAATGGGCTTCGCCGGATAGGTAGCATGACCAAGTTTCGAATATCAAGTCGCCTGCAATCTCATATCCACGCTTGAGGTTCTCAGCTTTTGAAAGCCCCTCCCTCGCTGGACTCCAAATCTCAATCTTCTTCTTTCCCACGGGGAAATGTGCTACCCTAACAACTTCCTCGAATGCCCTTGCAGTATCAGGTGTATTGTCTGGGAAACGTGGCTCCCCAGTGTCGCCTCTCGGCGCTATATCATCCAACTGTGCACCATATATTACAATGCCAGCACCTATCGTCAAAGCATATGCAGAGGCAATTGACATGAAAACCACATTGCGTATTGGAACTATAACTGTCGGCATATACTCCCGCTCGACATGTACAGCTTCATCGGTCAACTGTGTACCCCTCCATATCTTCTTCATATCAGTGATGTCGACTATTATGGGTTCATGAAATCCCACCTTAACACAAAGCCTCTTCACAACATTAACCTCCTTCACACCCTTCTGTCCATAGAGGAAGGTGATAGGGTATATCTGGTAGCCCCTAAATTGCCATTGTAGTGCATAGCTGAAGCTGTCGATGCCGCCACTCAAGATGGCTACGCACTTCCTCATTTCCACCAATCCCCAAACCTCTGTTCAATGAACTTGAATATAGTTGCACCTATGAAGTTAACTATCTGTTCGCTCACTAGCAACATTGGAAATGTAAGTGTCATTGGCAAGTTAAAGAGTTGATTCAACATAAAAGACACTGATAGTGGTATTATCAAGGCAATGACTACGCCACAAATGTAGTAGTCGAGCTTCCTATATAATCTGCCAGCTAGATAGCCGAGAATCCCTGATATGAAAGACATTATTGGCATGAAGACAAGTTCCCATGCACCTACAAATGGACTGACGATGTTACCTGCAATAACGCCTATAGCATAGGCTATCGCAAGCTTCCACTTCTTAGCTATGGCAGGTCTCAGAATACCCGCAACCCTGAACTGCAAAGCTTGAAATGATATTGGTGTAAATATATAGACTAAAGTTGCATAGAGAGCTGCATAAAGTGATATTAACGCAACATCTTTAGTTGCGATCCTCATCCTCATACATTCATCTCCTGTAGAAATGATACTTACTAATACGTATTTGTAAGTATTAATACGTATATAAACATTAGCTTGGATATCTAATATGGGTATTTAGAATTTCATGATGAGTTAGAGGAGTTTGAAGGCTTCATAGTGCTTCCGCCCATTTTATACGCTGTTAGATTTTATCTGCATTATGTTTACCATGATGTAGATATGGTCTAAGGTCTCGATCCCATTGCAAAGAATGAGGTTTATGTTCATCTACATCGAAGTCATCATCAAACTTGTGAAATCTTTATTCTTAGTCTGTTTGCAAATACTTTGACAAGTCCTTTTGACATGGAATCCCTTCCAAATATAAATTCACATAACTTCATAGCTTTGTGAGTAGCTGGAGGTAGCTACAGTATTGGAAGTAAGGTTTTATAAACTTCCATGTACTCTCCAAGATTTGGGGACGGTTGTGAAGAGTAGCTTAGAGGAGAGGGTTGCTAGAATTGAAGGCATTCTTGAGCAAATGGATAAGAGATTAAACCATATTGAGAGCGAAATTAGAGATTTGAGGAGAGATCTGAGCAACAGATTTTACTGGCTTCTGGGAATCCAGATATCAATGTGGGTAACAATAATACTAGCAATAATATTCAAGTAAAATAAAAGCGTTATTAAGTAAGTTCTAGTACTTTAGTGCTAAGAGAGTGTGAAAACATTACACAAACCTTTAGCGAGGAATTTCTATGGCGAAGATGTTCTAGTGTAGGGGTGAACTATTACTTTATTAGCTTAGCTTAGTGTAAATATAAATAAATAATTTAAATGAAACTAAATCCCTGCATAAGGAAAATTGAGTATAACTTCAATCGCGAGTTTGATATGGAAGTGGGGCAGTGAAGGTAAACTGTGCATTTCATTTCAGCTATTAGATGATGGAAAAGCTGCACAAATATGTTCTGCTATCTTTAAATCGTTGAGTGTGTTTACATTTACAATGGCTCTTTCATCTTCTATAACAAGGATCTCCTCATCCAATTTTTCCTCATCTATCATTCTCCCATCTATCATGTTTATGCATAGTGGAACTAGCTTCTTCCCATTAATCTCAAATATATAGCTTACACTTAATCCGAGCCTTGTGTATATTTCAAGTGGTGCCATGACTGTTAATGCTGGCTTCCTACATTGCTCGTAATGCGTTATTATCATGTCTATGATGTCGCTTGAGATTAGGGGGAGGTCTGCACCTATCACTAAGACTACCCCTAGATTGAGCGTTTTTACAGCGTACTTTACATCTGAGCAGAACCCTTCCCCTGGCGTTTGTAGAACTTTTATGGACATTCTCCTTACGAAGGCAGCGGTTTTTGGCGTATGCTCAGTTACGGCTACAACTATATCTTCAACTTTACTAGCGCTTTTAAGGGCTTCTATAACGCGTTGGATCATTGGTTTCCCTCCAACTTTAATCATTGGTTTCTCCTCAGGGATTCCAAGCCTTAAGCCTCTACCACCAGCCATTACTAAAGCTGTTACACCCATCTATTCATCCCCACAACTGCTAAGAGGGAGCTTAATCTGGCAAGCTCGTTTCCCGCTCCAAAAACATCTCCCGTTAAACCTTTGAAATGTCTATTTGAAACTCCGACAATTATTAGAGCGGTGATTATACTTGCAATTATGGGGATTAATCCTGCTATGCCCATGAGTGGTAATGCAAAGCTTATGGTTATGAATAAGGCGGATAATAGGCGGAGATTTCGATATTTTCCGTGCATAGCGTTTATGACGTAGATGTTTAATCCCCTATGCGCGGACTTTCCAAGCCAAGCCATGAACACCATTGCGAATTTAGCTGAAGCTTCGCATACTATTAGGCTTTGAATGATTATGTGTTGTTTGAGACTTGCTATACAGAGGGCTGTTGTTGTAAATGTGATTAAGCCCAGTCCAAAACCGCCAGCTCCAGTCTGCTGGTCATGCATCACCTTAATCTTCTCTTCCGGTGAACCCATGTACATTAAGCCATCCCCAAAGTCGAGGAGGCCATCTGCATGATGCAAACCAGTTACTAGTAGGAGGAAGCCCAATGTTAGGAAGCCGACTATGAGGGGGTTGAATATGTTGAGTAGGATCCGTGCGAAGAAGCCTGCTGATAACCCTATAAATGCGCCTATTAGTGGAAATAGGAACATGGAGTTTGCCATTTCAGTTAGACAGTTTTCATCCATGCCCACTGGTATTATCGTGAGGAAAGCAAGCAAGCTTTTTATCCTCTTAAACATTAACTTCGCCTCAACATAACTAGCCTCTCATAATTCCTCTCTATCTCCTCAAGTAATACTGCCTTCGATATTAAGCCTCTAGATTTTGCCATAGCAGCTATGGAGGCTCCTCCAGCACCAACCCCCTCCTTAACAAACCCCTCCTCATATACCCTTAACCCATTGAACTTTGATCTTGCGAAGTCGAGGTCTGCAGCCATTATTGGAACATCCGCTATTTGTGAAACTATCCCCTTTAAATCAGCAGATCTATCGCTTATGAGCCAGCGGGTTGTCCCAATGGCTATGTTCTGTAAAATGGTTTGATCCAATGCTTTAACAATTGCTAAGATTGCACACATCTGCGTTCCACCAGCCATTAAGACTGGACTCCTACGTGCAGCTCCGAGGACAAGCCCTGCGAAGGCTGGCATCATTGGATCTCCAACACATGAAATTGCAGTTATCGGGTCATTTGATAGGGAGCCAAACTTTATTCCAGAATTCCTTAAGCCTTCCTCGACAACTCTAATTTTGAGTTCATGTGGATTGTAGGGCATACTGCTACTCACCTTCCCCCTAGCATCTACACCCATAGCTAGCATGACTGCAAGGGCTGTTGTTGTGCCTCCCGGGACACTTTCACCTATCACGAGGTAATCAGCTAGTTTAGACAAGTTTTCTCCAGCAATCCTCGCCCTCACTAAAATTTCTTCAGCGTCAGCCACAGCCTTTCCACTTCTGATATCTCCTCCAGATTTGCCGCCTAAATCTATGAATGGGATGTGCGGCCTTATTTTAACCCCACCACTTACGATGAGCGTCGGTACATCTGCCAACCTCAATGCTGACATCGTTATCAAGGCAGGTGTTGGTATGCCTTCAGGCGTAGTGGGAACTCCGGGGATACATTTACATGAACCTAGCAAAAGCAATTCTGCATCTGCAGCTGGAGTGTAATCTGTTAGCTCTGGATACTTTCCTGCAGCTGAGATTCCAGGGATTTTGGCAGTCTCAGTTGTTCCAATAACGTGGATGAATAGTGGTTTTTTCCCTTCAATTCTTTTTATGAAATCTTCACATTTTGATTCCTCATAAGCTAAGATTATATCATAAATTTTCTTCATCAAACTCTACCCCTCCATGGAATTTATCTTCCAATGAGAAGTCTGTGATCTCTAGGAGCCAACGTTTCCAATAATCCTCCCTCAGAATAATCTTGTAGGCATGAATTTTAATGCGCTTCTTGAATATTGGTCCATCTATGACGAGCGTGTGATATTCTCCAAACTCACCGCAGATGTCGAAGCTGCGGGTAGCACTTAGCTCTAATGCATCCTTTATGAAAGCTTTGTCGATCTTCCTACCCAACCATTCACTTCCGAAAATATCTGCTTTAGCACTTACAACAATAGCTTCGAAACCAGCGTTTATGAATTCGTTGAGGATTTGTTTACGATCGAGGCGCCAAAGTGGTTCCATGTAGAGGATTCCCACATCATTACAGACTCTGATCACCCAATCCAGGTGATCTATAATGTCAATATCGCCAAAGACTATACCATCAATTCCAATTCCCTTTAACTCTTTAGCCACCTTCTTGAACTCCTCCTCATATGTATCCCATGTGACCTCCCTTTGTATGAGGGGGATCCCAATGGCTTCTGATTGGGCGGCAATTAAATTAGAGTTTACCCCATGAGACATACACCTCTTATCCTTAGATATGAAGTTTAGGAGATAGGAAACTTCGAGCCCTTTTTGAAGTGCTTTGTAGCATGCAAGACAGCTATCTTTACCACCACTCCAAGATATTGCAACCTTTGTCATATCAGTTCACCATCATCAAATTGGGTAAGCTCCACATGTCCGGCAATATTTAGCCTCCTCCTCTAAATCTGAGTTGCAGTAAGGGCATGTTCTCTTGCCCTTCATTGGGCGGGGGACACCTATAATTGATCTGAAAATCTCATAGTAAAAGAGCTGCTCCTTATCCCGTATCACAACCTTATCGCTTTCAAAATATTTTCTCTTCTTCTCCTGAAATTCTTCATCTGAAATCCTTCGGTTGAATAGGGATGGTAGGATGGTAGTCCCTGAACCACATTCAATTGGAGTTTTAATTCTCCATACAATTTCATCTGGTAATATTCCTTCAAAGGCTTTCCTCAAAATCCATTTCCCCCACTTTCTTCCCTTTTCTTCACGAATCATGTATGATGGGTCAAGTTTGGATGCGAAATCCCTTATATGTGGATCGAGGTATGGAAGCTTTGCTTCAATGCCAAGAGCCTTGGATAGTGGTATTGAGGAAAAGTACATGTTTCTCCACAAATTTTCAAGTTCTAATTTCAATTTTTCCCCTTCCAAATTGAATAGGAAGCTGTATCCGGCAAATAGTTCATCGGATCCATCACCAGTCATAATGGCGTTTAAACCTTCCTCCTTAGCATGTTTCAATGCTATATATATGACTGCACTATTACGTATTTCCATTGGATCAAAGGACCTCATAATTTTAATAGTTGCGTAGATTGCATCGTATAGTTCATCCTCATAGAAATAGTGGATGTGATGCTTAATGCCCAGTTTTTTAGCAATTAATGAAGCGTATTCAACATCTGGTGCTGGAGCCCCACTTAAAGCAACTGTAAAGGCTTTTTGCGTAACGAATTTTGATGCCACTAATGCTAAAATGCTTGTGTCTAAGCCTCCTGAAAGTAGTAATCCCTCGCATAAATTCCTTTTAACTGCATCTTCTATCAATTTGCGTAGCTCAAGGCAAATCTTCTTTACTGTAAGCATATCATCTAATTTGTTCATATGATAATACCTCCGTACAGATTTTTGCCCTCAACCTATTAAGTAAGTGTAGTACTTCATTTTGACTTCTGACAGATATCGCACCCTTTTTCTTCAATTCTGATAATAATTTTTGTGCTTCGCCATTAGTGAAATCCCTCTGGGCTATTGGTGTATCCTCAATAATGAAGGTTGGAATTCCAGATTCAACTGCTGCGAGGGCTGCTTTTAAGTTTAACAGGTTTCCGTAGCCTATGGGCATAGATGTCACAATAATAGCATTAGCCTTACTAATAATTTTTAAGTTTTCTTTATGATTTTCTTCAGTGATTGGGGAGAATGGTGCTTCACTTACGGTTGTAATTCCAAGCAGCGTTGCCATTTCATGATCAGTATCTAGCAAATGTAAAACGCCAGTAGTCACTATGAAACCTTCTTCAAACAATGTCTTCATGAGCTGAGCCCCCGTCCCACCTCCACATATTATGTGGACGTGAAACCTCCTGTTATTTACAGATGTCTTCTCCTTCATTGGTGATATGGGGATAACGTGAAGTGTGCCGGTGATGGGATGCCTTTTTACGAATACATCAACTTGGAATACTTCCTTTATATTCTCGCTCGTCAATACCTCCTCTACTTTACCTACTGAAACTATTTTCCCTTTATTTAACAATATCAGGTAATCGCAATATCGTGCCGCTAAATTGAAATCGTGGAAAACTGCTAAAATTGCTAATCCTTCCTTCATACAAAGCTTCTTTAATATGTCCATTATTTCCAATTGATTGTTGATATCTAAATGTACTGTAGGTTCATCCAATAGTAGCACTTTCGGCTCTTGTGCTAATGCTCTTGCAATCATGACGCGTTGTCTTTCACCGCTGCTCAGCTCGTTTATACGTTTCTCAGCTAAATGCCACGTATTAGTTAATTCCATCGCCCTTCTCGCAATAGCCAAATCTCTCTCATTCTCCATTTTGAATCGGCCCATGTAGGGGTGGCGTCCCATCAAAACTGCATCTAAAACTGTGAGATCGAAGTCTATCATAATAGCGTCTTGTGGGGCAACTGCTATGTTTCTTGCAACCTCCCTACTTTTCATTTTATATATGTCCGCATTATTCAAGTACACGGTTCCAGCCTTAGGCTTCAAAACTCTACTAATAGTTCTCAGGAGCGTAGTTTTACCTGAGCCATTAGGCCCTAGTAAGCCGACAAATTCTCCACCATTTATTGAGAAGCTTACATTCTCCAGAACTTTTATAGATTCGTAGTAGCAATCAACCCCGCAAATCCTTAAAGTCACCATTCATGATCCCCTCAACTTCAGCCTCCCACTTTTCGCTAATAAGTATGTGAAGAATGGTGCACCAAGCATCGCAGTTACCATCCCCGTTGGAAGTATGATCGGCCTTAGCATTATCCTCGCAACAATATCGCATAATGTTAGGAGAGTTGCTCCAGCCAGTGCGGATGATGGGATTAGTATGCGGTGATCTGACCCAACTATCAGCCTCATCATATGCGGCACTATTAAACCTACAAAGCCTATAATGCCACTCACCGAAACTGCAGCGGCAGTCATTATTGAAGCTAATATTATCAGATTCCTTTTAACAATCTCAACATCAACGCCAAGTTGCTGCGCTTGCTCCTCTCCGAGGAGCATGATATTCAAATCCCTAGAATAAGCATAAACTGTTACTGAGCAGAAGAGGATTATTGGGGCAGTAACGTAGATGAACTCCCACCCGACTATCGGGAAACCTCCGAAGAGCCAGCTAAACACAGCGTGAGCCTCTTCTCCAGCTATTACTAGCAATATGGAGATTGCTGATGAAAAGAAGCTACTTACAGCTATGCCAGCCAACAGTAATCTCAGAATGGGAATTCCATAACTCGTTCTAGCTATAGTGTAAACTAGAAATACCGTGAGGAGTGCACATACGGATGCCATGATCGGTATAGTGTAAATTAAACTTATTGATGGAAGGCTTATGCCAAAAACTATTGCTAATGATGCGCCGAACCCCGCACCGGAGGCTACGCCTAGCACGTAGGGGTCGGCCATTGGATTCCTGAAGATACCTTGAAATACAACTCCAGCTATTGACAACGCCACACCTACTAGGACGGTTGATAGGGCTCTGGGAAGCCTAAGTTGCGTGATTACGATTTCTTCCTGCGGAGTCCAGTTACAATTGATTAAACCGCCTAAAATTGGGATTCGTCGTAATATGATTCCAAAACACTTATCTACACTTATTGGCATAGGGCCTATCATGGAGGATAAGGCAATCGAGGTAAATGAGGAAAAAAGTAGAATGAAGATTGTGGAGAACCATTTAGCAATCCGCTTAAGATACCTAGTTTCAGTGGTGCTTTTCTGACAACTTCTCATAGCCTCTTCCCACTCCTTACATGGGCTATGTGAACACATGCACCAGTCAATGCTGCTACAACCACTACTGATACTATAAGAAGCCAGAGTGGAATTGGAATCTCCAGTAGTGTAGGTGTAGGCTCCCCCATGACAGCAAAGTAGCTTCCCCCTATAATCGTTGCTTCAACGAATCTTTCCTCCTTATTCACAGCAGTGTTTAACGCTATCCACCGCTTCTCCTCTTCACTCCACCTATAAATTTTGAGGGAATCTTCCCTAACACCTACAGTCTTAAGTAAATCCTCTGAATAATGTATCCTCAAAATGGATGCAAATCCTTCAGGGACGCTGCACCTTAAATCGACATATTCTCCAATCAATCTTAAATTGGCCGGTATCGTAGGTCCAGATTTCGTTAAGATAACAGTTAGAGTGCTGTCAGTAGCAGCCTTAATAACACAGATATCAATGATCATTGGGCTGGGAATACTAAATGTTTGCATCTTCACACTCAGCTCTGCTGAAAGTATTGGGAATGTGAATACGTTTGCTTCACCAAATAATTCGGGATGTAGAATTCTAGCCAATGCCTCTAAACCATCAACGATCCGCGGTCCCGGCCTTACAAATAGGTTTTCATCAAGCATGTATACTCTTCCTTCAGCGACAGCTTTAATTACGCTCCACCCTGGACGTTTTCTAAAATCATCAAGGCTTGCATAGTGCATAGCTCCAGTAAGGCTAATGATGATATCTGGATTTCTCGCTATAACTTCTTCATCCGTAGTCTTAACATATGCTGTTTTAGCATCCCCGAAAACATTTACTCCGCCAGCTAACTCGATAATCTGATGCCCCCATGATCCGGGACCCCAAGTCCATGGTGGCGGATACCATGTTTCCATGTAAACTTTTGGTTTTACGGTAGTATTTCCAACTCTGGCTTTAATATCATCAATTCTTCTACTTAAAGCAGATACTAAAGACTCAGCTTCCTCAATTTTACCAGTTATTTTACCCACCAACTTTATGTTTTTAAATATATCATTTATTGTTTTAGGTCGAAGGGCAACTACTGTTAATCCTGCTTTTTCAAGTGCTTCTACAGCAGTAGGGTTACCTACAGAGTAGAATACTACGTCAGGGTTAAGGGCAGCGACTTCCTCTGGGTCTGGATTCCACCAATTGCTGATCTTCCGTTTTTGTATAACCTCAGGTGGATAATCGGAGTATCTGTCAACGCCGATGATTCTATTGCCTAGACCTAATGCATAGAGGGTTTCAGTACATGATGGACCTATCGATACAATTCTCTCAGAACTCCTTATAGTCACAGTTCTCCCAAGATCGTCAACTATCGTCATTTGAGTAGATGCCTTTACAATGGCTATGATTCCGGTTTCCAAGAATGTCATTAAAACTAGACTGGTAATTATGATACCTGCTGCCTTGCTCTTCCCATAAAATATAAGTTGCTTCATTGTAGGTAATTTTGCCTACACCTCTATATATGCTTAACTCTCATATTTGACAATTAGTTCATCGAATGTACATAATGATAGTCTTATGTATGTGCAGTTATAACGGGTTAACCATTAGAGGAGGAAACAAGTCTGCGATGTTTCCTATAATCACTTCAAGATAGTTGCATTTGAAGCGCGAAGTTATATGCTAATTAGTTAAGGCTTTAAAAGCAATAGCTGGAAAGATAAATTAGTGAAAAGACACCTAATCTCTGAAAACAGTAAGATTAATGTAATTATGTAAATAAGTGCTATCTTGCAGAGCAAGATGCTTGAAAGATAAGTCTTCTAATTTAGACTTTCTGGTTTACTAAATAGCATGTGTACTTTATGATATTTGGCTTAGCTTTAAGTTAAGGATACCAATATTTTTCCTTCATAGTTGGTAAGTGTCGCTTAGATGTTATTATTAAACCTCACTCCTTTGTGTCTAACTAAAGCTTTTTCGGTTCTTGCTCAACTCATCGTATATGGCTGAAAATGCAGAGCTTACTAGAGCTGATACTATATGATCCTCAAATCGTGGTAGCCTTATGGGAAGTAAATCCTTCTTCTCAATTCTTTTAATGTGTTGCATCGATAGAAGCCCTTTGAAGTTAGCTATATAGAGCGATAGGATAAGGGCTAATAGTTTGTCTGCAATGATATTATCATCAGTAGCATAATTCTCAACATTCAAATCTGGTATTGAGCCTGCAGCTGAGTGTAAGTCAAGCTCTCTAGCAGCTATCAGTATACTCCATACATTTGGATCTTTTAGAATAGTTTCAATGAGTTCCCTGGCTCTATTCTTAAAGCAGTCGACGGTAACTCCTGATATATTGTCATGTTCATACATTTTTGCCATAAGCTCTACAATTTCATTTACCGTTAGCCCTATAGCATTGTAGAGTAAGCCTTCTTGGCCGAGCCTCTTTAAGCCTTTTTCAACTAGCCTCTTGTAGACTTTTCCTGATACCCAGCTACCAATTCTGGTTGCCATGCCAGCCACGATAATATTATCTCCATGAGGTGGCTTCCCACCTACAGCTATGGCGTCAGTGACTGTTCCAGAAGATCTTAGGGGGCATCTTAGAAGAAGTTCTGAGGCTGCAAGACTCTTAGCCTCTGCCGTAACTCTCAGCAAGTCCACTAAGGCATTTGATGATAAACCGTAGTCAACAATGATCGCCACATTAATGGTTCCTCTCAATGGTTCGTGGGAGCCTTCGTAGCCAGGGCAAACTGGAGGCTCAAGCCCCATAGTTGCTATGACTGCCATCTTCCCTTCATCATCAACTTCACATATGTAATCGTCCACCGAAGCCGCTGTTAGGAAAACTATGGAGTTTCCATAGCCCATCTTACTCCTAACATAGTTGTAGAAGTGCTTTAGGTGGCTATCATCAAAGTTTTCCGGAACCCTCTTAAATAGTATGACATTGGCAACTTCTGGTTGATAGGGGAGTGTTGTCACAAAATTGTAACATTTATCTAATTCCACAATTAGGGTATCGAAACTCTTATCATAGGAGATCTTGTTAAGCAATCCCAAATTCCTTAAACCCCCAACTATCACTCTCAATATTATGAGGCATTTAACTTTATATGTTATTGCAATTAATCTAGTTAGAGCTGAAAATGTTGAGAATGATTGAGCGGGGAGTTAATTGGACTTTAAAAGCAAGAGAGTATCTGTTTAAATTGCCATACACAGCTATTCTCAAAAAGCTTACCTCTAATTTGCATTTTAACGATCCATTTGTGTCGGATATATTAAGCGTACTTTACCTAAGGGTTTCATTTTAAACTCCGGATATGAGCTTCTTATAATTACGTTTTTGAGGTATTTCTGTGTAAGTTCTTTTGTTTCCCTAAGCTCCTCAACTATTGGTCTCCTCCATGGCGCATTGGGAACGGGAATATACTCGTCTATTATCAATGGGATATCGTTGCTATAGCTGGATATGTATGCTGCAAGTTTTTCAATATCTGCTGGATCGTTAAAGCCTGGTATGAGTATAGTCTCCACGATAATGTTTATACTATACTTTAAAATTAGCTTAAAGTTATTTAGGACAGTTTCAAGATCTCTTCCAGTATACGTGAAGAATTTCATTGGATCTATACTTTTTATGCTAAGTTCAATTAGGCAATTTCTTGGGATGCACTCCATTAGCTCGCCTAACTTATAACCATTAGTTAAAATGGCAACATTTAAGTTAAGGTTGCTCAGCAACTTAATTATTTTACAGAATGCTGGATCTACTGTAGGCTCGCCACCACCTAAAACAGCCTTTTCCAATCCTAAAGAATCTTTAACATTTCTTAGAAGTTTTTCAAGGTCTTCAAGAGATAGTGTTTTAATGCCTGGTTTATCTAAACTTGTTAGTTCGTCATTAGGTAAATGATGATCCCACTTAAAGCTTCTCCTTATACAACCAATGCATCTAAAATTGCAACCAATAAATTGTATGTAAACGGATTTATCACTGTCGTAATACGTGATGTGGAAGATATTTGTCTTCATGGCTCTATTCAATAAACCGTAACTTCTCCCTATATCAGCTTTTCCATTAACTGTTCCCCTATATTACGATTGTTGAAATCAGAGTGAGAAGAGGTATTGCTATTAATGTTGCGAACAGTAAGACTGTTAGCTTCATAATTTTTATGGCTCTTGATATATGTTTTGGGGATAATTCATCTATATCATCACCCAACACATAGTAGCCTGGCTTCTCCAATTTCACATTTAGGGCGCCAGCCATAGCGGACATGCTCCATCCGGCATTCAGGCTTTCGGTTTTATGGCTATCTCTACGTAGAATTTTCCAAGAGTTTTTCCAATCTTCGCCCAGTAGCCATGCCGCTACAACCATTAGGAGTGCTGTAATGCGGGCTGGTATGTAGTTTGCTATAGTATCTAGTTTTGCTGAGAACCATCCGATGTTGATATGCTCTGGATCTTTGTAGCCGACCATAGAGTCTAGGGTGTTGATGACGCGGAAGGATATGGCTCCTGGAACTCCAAAGAGAGCGTAGTAGAAGAGTGGTGATGTTACCCCGTCAACAGTTCCTTCAGCTATAGATTCAACTGTCGCTGAGATAATCTGTTGTACATTAAGTTTTCTGGGATCGCGTCTAACAATGTATGGTAGTAGCCGTCTAGCTCCCTCAATATCCCCTTGCTCAATGGCTCTTGCTATTTGAGTGGTGTATTGCTCCATACATTTAATTGCGAATGTAGGCTTTAGTAGTAAAGAGGCTATAATGATATAGGCTATTAAACCTAGGTATCGTTGTATGAAGGAGAGCATGAGATGAGCGGGTATTGTGAAAAGAGCAATTGTGAATAAGCCCAACAGAATCCCATTCAACTTTTCAGTAAATGGACTTTCACTTTTAATTCTTGGTTTAAGGAATGCTATCACTTTACCCATCCATACTGTTGGGTGAATATTCTCTGGAGGTTCCCCAAATGCTAAGTCTATTAATAATGCTATTATCAGGATTATTGAAGATGTTACTATGAGACTTATGTTTCCTTGAAGCATGGTAACCTACCTTATGAGTTGCCTATGATACTTTTCAGAGCTTCCAACAATCTTTCATTCTCTCGTCGCGTTCTCACAGATACCCTAATATAGTATTCATCGAGACCCCTGAAGGAGCTACAATCTCGAATTAATATTCCATGCTTCAGCATTTTCTCCTTTAGTTGTGTAGATGTGAGGCCAGTCTGCCTTATATCTATGAGGATGAAGTTTGCATATGCTGGGAAAACTTTGAGGCCATGAATCTTCTTAAGTTCGTTTAGTAAGAATTCCCTTTCTTCCCTGATGAGTCTCCGTGTCTTCTCCAAATATTCCGTGTCTTGAAGGGCTACGATGGCTGCTGCTTGAGCTAGACAATTGACATTCCATGGAATCTTACCTTTGGATAGTAGGTTGATGATTTCCTCACAAGATACCCCATAACCAACTCTGAGTCCAGTTAACCCAAATGACTTAGTTAGTGATCTGAGAATGAATAGGTTTCTATAAGTTCTCACTTCGCCGACCAATGAGAAGTCTCCATCTACAAATTCTATGAAGTCTTCATCTATGAATACCAGAACTTCTTCCCTATCACCATATTCAATGATTTCAAGTAGGTCATCTTTTGAAGTCAAGGTGCTTGTGGGATTATTTGGATTGCATATAAAGATCATCTTAGTTTTTGGTCCTATTTCCCTTATAATGCTACTTGGATTTATCTTGAAGTTCTCATCTAGCTTTACGTTTTTTGGGATGCCACCAGCCTTTCTTACAGCATTTTCATATTCCCCAAATGTTGGTATTGGAATGATAGCTTCATCTCCACTCCTTATGAATACTTCACAGAATAGGTAAATGAGCTCCGTTGAACCATTGCCGACTATGATGTTTCCCGGGCTTATCCCTCCAAGATAATTTGAGATAACTTCCCTTAAGGTATTAGAATCTGGATCGGGGTAGAATGGTATCTGCCAAAGGTTTTTCTCAATAGCTTCTATAGCCTTTCTTGGTGGGCCTAAGGGGTTAACATTTGCACTGAAATCCAAAATACTCCCGTATTGGGGATAGTATTTCCAAACTTCACCTCCATGTATGCATGGCTTCAACCCTTTTATTTCATCTCGAGCCAACTTCATGATTGAATCCGGCTTCATATCCACATTTCACACTCCAAATTCTACTGGTTTCCCCATTAAATTAAGTAATATTGGCATAACGTGTTTACCATATATGTTTCCAAGTCCACCCTTATATGCAGCTCTCTCACTATAATGCGTAACTCCATCTCTAACAATATCTGGGCTCGTTATGGTGATAGGCGTAGGGTCGGCGGTATGCTTCTTAAGTTTTAGTGAAGTTGCATGGTCTGCAAGAAGTGCTATGCATGTTTCCTCTAAATCAATGTTCTCTAAGATTGTGCCAATCATGGTGTCGATCTTTTTTATGATTAAGATTTTCCCGGCGAGGTCTCCATCATGACTTGCTTCATCAGGACCTTCAACGTGTATTAGGACTAGGTCGTGGTCTTTAATGGCTTTTAAAGCAGCATTTGCCTTAGCCGTAGTATCAGTATCAACTTCTCCCGTTGCCCCGGAAACACTAATGATGTCCATGCCGCTAAGTTTGCAAATACCCTTAATTAAGCTTACTGCTGCTACGCATGCTCCTCTAAGCCCATATTTTTTATGGAGAGGGCTGAGACTTGGCTTCCTACCTCCACCCCATGGAATTAGAACGTTGGCTGGCGGCTGCCCCCTAAACCTTCGTTCTCGATTGATGGGATGATCTTTAAGGATACTATGCGAAACTCTAATGAACTCGTTAAGAATGTCTGCAGTTCTCTTAGCTTCAGGTGAGCAATCTAATGGTTTAATGGAGTTTACTCGAGTATTAAGCTTAGGCTTGCATGCAGACACATTTGTGGAGAGATTTTCACCCCTAAGAACTAAAACTCCCTTAAATCCCAATGTCTGCTTAAATATTACCTCAATATCCGTAGCCGACTTTAACTTTAAATCTTGAATTTGAGTTGCAAGTTCAGTTGCATCCTCACGGATTCTACCGGCTTTCTCATCAACTATAACAAAATCTTCGTTTACAGTGGCGAAATCGCATCTAAAAGCTATATCCTCATTCCTCAGCTCAATTCCAGCGCCGATGGCTTCGAAGCCCCCTCTCCCAGTGTAAACTTTATATGGGTCTTGACCCAGTATTGCTAGGGTTGCTACATCACTTTCAGGTGCAATTCCCGGAGATATCGCATATAACAATCCTGAAGTTCCCAGAGAGGCTATACGATTCATATTTTTCGGTTCAGCAGCCTCTAGTGGAGTTAAATAGTTAAGTTCTTTCAATTGTCTGTCAGCCATCCCATCACCAATTATAATAATGGCCTTCACATCATCACCGGGCAGTAAATTTTCAATTATGGAACTTTAAATTTTCATTATAAATAAAGTTTTGTACTTGGGTATTATTCGATGGAGGGGTATTATGTGGTATTATAATTTCCTTGAGGATTAAAAGCGCTAATATTCAATTGTTAAGCACATAAAAATTCAATTTTTATTAATATTAATTTTATGATCTCTTAATGCTCGTGTGTACATGTTTGATGATACACCAGCAATTAGCCCTCCAATGGCATCGTTAGTGATTGGTCCAAGCTTCTTCAAAATTCCGGGTTTGGCTTGATCAAATCTTACGAACTCGAAGATACCTTTTACTCCAGCTATGTAGCATGCTATAGCCATCCCCATTATTTCATCAGCTACTAAGCCAGGACCTCCCATAATATCCTTTGTTAAACCGGGAATTAGGCCTGCATTTGCATCTTCTTCTGCACGGAAACATGCAACGATCATACATGAAACATTAACATCTGATAAGGCATTCATGAATTCCTCCTTCAAGATCTTAGCAGCTTTTTCCCTAGTTTCCACGCCGGGATGAGGGACGAATAGCTCCAACGCTGTTTCTATGAGATCTTTCAGCGAGATCCCCCTTTCTTCGAGATATTTCAGCAACGACAATTTGAAACCTCCAATTTAAAATTAACTTAGCATTTTTACTATTTAACCTTAAGCTTAGGTATGAGGCGTGGAAAATAGTCCTTTCCATTTTATCTGACTTTATGGGGCATGATAGTGTATCATAATTATTGCTCTCTACAACTACTGTTACGAATAACTTTGCATTTGGGGTTGAATTCATAGTGTGCCGGGGTTACTGAACGGATTCAACCTGAAGCTTTTCATATTATGCTACTCCACATATTAGGTAGCTTGAAATTACTGTTGATATTAGGAATGTTATAGAGGCACTTGTCTCCATTAGTGAACTTAAGTCTAATCTTCCAGCTCTAATTTCCATGAAAATTGTTAATCGAAGTTTAACTCATCTTAGAAGCGTAAGCCATATGGTATGGCCATCATCAAGGAGGAGACCGTTAAATCGACTGTTGTACCCGTATTTAACCCTTTACTCCTCAACTTATCGTCGAATTTTAAGAAAGCCTTTCTGCTTTCCAATATGTTTATGCTAATCACAATTCTATCTGTACTGAACGCTCTTAAGGATCATTAAATGATCCTTAATTATTGTTGTGGTGATGTCAGATAACTTAATATGAACTTCATCGA
Organism: Candidatus Culexarchaeum yellowstonense; assembly: GCF_024707025.1. NCBI lineage: Archaea > Thermoproteati > Candidatus Culexarchaeota > Candidatus Culexarchaeia > Candidatus Culexarchaeles > Candidatus Culexarchaeaceae > Candidatus Culexarchaeum > Candidatus Culexarchaeum yellowstonense. Next base: position 2,191 of record NZ_JANGFQ010000022.1, on the reverse strand, counting down.
ACTCACATTGAAAATTATGTTAAAATATTTTTCCTAATAAAGTTTATAAGAGGTTTTCACTAAGAATAGAGGGAGAAATTGTTTATTGTGCTGCCTAAGAAGATTGAGAAGAGACTTAAGGAGGAATCTGAGAAAAGTGGAGTCTCGGAAGAAGAGCTAGTACTGGAAGTCCTATCAAAAGCTCTTAACGAACCCCTTGATGCTGAGACGAAGGTTGAAATTCATTTAAAACTATCAGAGAAATACATGAAAGATGCAGAGGAACTTCTAACCAAAAAGGATTACATTCAAGCATCTGAGAAGGCTTGGGGTGCTGCTGCTCAGATCGTCAAAGCCTTAGCTGCAAAGGAAGGGAGAGAGCTTAGGGGTCACGCTAGTCTTTGGCAGTTTGTCGATGAAATTGCTGAAAAGCTTCAAGACATTGAACTTAGACGCTTGTGGAGTAGAGCTAACTCACTTCATCAAAATTTCTATGAAAATTGGATGCCTTCAAGGGATGTCATATATGCTATAGAGGATGTTAAGAAGTTTATTGAGAGAATAAGGAAGCTCCTCTAACTTCCTCATGTCTTGAAAAGATCAAGTGCCTCCTTTTCATAGTGCTTCCACCCATTTTATACGCTGTTAAATTTTATCTGCATTATGTTTATCATGACGTAAGCATCGTCTAAGGTCTCGATCCCATTGTAAAGAATTGAGTTTTATGTTCATCTACATCGAAAATTACTATTGAATCTGTGAAACTTTATTCCCAGTCTGTTGGCAAATACTTTGACAGGTCCTCTTAATATAGAATCTCTCCCTTCCAAATATAAATTCACATAACTTCATAGCTTTGTGAGCGGCTGGAGGTAACTACAGTATTGGAAGTAAGGCTTTATAAACTTCTACGTACTCTCCAAGATTTAGGGACTGTTGTGAAAAGTAGCTTAGAGGAGAGAGTAGCTAGAATTGAAGGCATTCTTGAGCAAATGGATAAGAGATTAAACCATATGGAAAGCGAAATTAGAGATTTGAGGAAAGATCTGAGCAACAGATTTTACTGGCTTCTGGGAATCCAGATATCAATGTGGGTAACAATAATACTAGCAATAATATTCAAGTAAAATAAAAGCGTGATTATGTGAGTTTTAAGTACTCTAGTGCTGAAAAAATGTGAAACATTACACAAACCTTTAGGTGAGGAATTTCTATAGCAAAGATATTCTACTGTAGGAGTAATGATATACTTTTATTAGCTTAAGATGAATATAAATGAATAATTTCAAATGAAGCCTAAATCCCTGCGTAAGGAAAATTTACGTATAACTTCAATTGCAAATTTGATATGGAATTGGGGTAATGAAGGTAAACTGTGCTTTTCGCCTCAGTTATCAGATGATAATAGAAAACCTTACAAATCCATTTATTGAAATCATCTCACTGTAGTTTTAATTTAAATTAAACCACATAAATATGGAGTTTTCACGTTACATCCTCTTTCGATCATTCATTCTAACACAGTTTAACAGACCTCAAAGTTAAGTCTTCTTCCCGCTAGTTAATGCTGGGAGGTATTTGAGAAGCAATAATAGTCCACTAATAGCTGTTGCTGCAATGGTAAGCCCCTTTGTAAGAGCATCAGCCCTCTGCTTCTCCAAAAGTTCTCTAAGCCTATCCGCTTCCTGCTGAGTTAATGTTCCTTCCCTCAATTTTGAGAGGAGCTTCCACTTCTCAACTTCTTGGGGTTCACTTGAGGAGGGGGAGAATTTCCCATATAACTCCATGATCTGGTCAAAGTGTAAATAAACAAGGAAAGATACTACTTCCTCAACCCTCCCCAGCCTTTCGCTAATTTTTACAATCACTCCTTCAACACCTCTCAATCTCTCGTCAATTTTTGCAGTTGTTCCTTCAATGTTCCTTAACCTTTCGTCAATTTTCACGGTCACCCCCTCAACGCTCTTCAACCTTTCGTCAATTCTCGCAGTCCATTTCCCAATATCAGTCTATCTCGTTGCAGCCGGCGTTGGAACTGTTAGGATTGTTGATTGTGAAAATGTGGAGCTGAGCAACCTAAACCGTCAACTCCTACATTGGGATAGGGATATTGGGAGGAGGAAGGTTGAATCTGCACGTGAAAAACTCCGAGAGATAAATCCAACTGTGAATGTTGAAGTATATGATGAGGTAATAACTGACGATAACGCTT
>NZ_JANGFQ010000021.1:0-20305 GCF_024707025.1 Candidatus Culexarchaeum yellowstonense | reverse complement strand
TTCAACACATTGGCGAATGTGGATGAAGCTGGACCTAAACCAAAGGGATCCATAACATGAATCCCCAAAACTTTGGCATCATCTATGAAACGATCCAAGTGGTCTGGATCAACTGTTAAAACATCAAACCCTTCATTCAAAAGTTGAGCTTCAATTTTCCTAAGACCGTAAGGGGCTTGTAAAACCACACCATCCCTATTCTTAACTGGAGGGAAGAACAACCATCTAAAAAGCCATTCTGGAACCACATTTGGCGGTGCAGAAGCACCAAAACCTAAGAATTCCTGGTTGTGGTGATTGCTCATGAGAGTCCTATCAGCCGTCAACAGCACCTTCATTCCCTTATAATCACCATTCGAAAAACGAATATACTACCTAAAAAGTCTTTCTACCATAAAACGGCTAGTATAGATCAATAAACATGTGAAATGGAATTCAACTATGAAGGTTAACCATCAAATAAACTCTTCAAGTTCAGAATCCTTTTAACATCCCAAACCTCGAGCTTTTCAGGAGTTCTAGGAAGCATGTCGGCATTGGGCAGGAAGAGGATTCTCCTACAATTGAATCTACTTAGCTTATCTTCGATCTTTGATAATTCAATTCCACTAATATCCCCCCACTTTACTTCAACTACAACATTCAATTGCCTGAAATCTGTTAAAGCTATATCCACTTCAAAATCCCTCTCAACTATCTTCTCAGCCCATAAGCCAAAAATCTTCGATAACAATTTCGATAAGAACCTTTCAACATAATGTGGAATTTTCAATTCCAAAACCTTCCTAGCTTGTGACGGTTGAATATCTCTTTCACTAATACCATACTTTGCATCGAGATAGTAATAATAGTCTGTTACTGGTGAAGCGTGATAATAATAGTATTTGTTCTTACCATAAATTTTAACCTTTTCAAGTAAGCCAATGTGCTCTAGGATCTTTAGGTATGGATGAACGAAGCTTGGGCTTTCAGCTGGTATAAGCTTGAGGGAGTATAGTTGAGATGTGATTTCAGTGGATAGCATCTTGCCATCGGCAACAGCCTTCAATATAGCATCATAAACCCTAGAGTAACTCCTCTCCTCCTCAGTGAATATCTCACCAATGAGTGAGGGGACTGTTAACCTTATAGTGTATGGCAGAGATTCAAAGAATTCTTCAGAAGCCTCCCAGAGAGGGATAAGCCACGGCTCCCTTAGAAATATGGAATACTCTAAAAGTCTTCTAGAATCTTTAATGTATTTTTGCATGTTTTGTAAAATATCCATTTCATCGATTATTCCCATTTTGAAATCTGAGAATAGACCAAGGATGGGGGAGGATGCTTCAAAAATCTCCTTAGATAGCCAAAGCGTCGATGTTACTGCTATAAGTTTCCCCTTAACACCCATACCATGAAGTACATCTAAAAACTCCTTTGGTAAACGTTGAAACTCATCCACCACTATCGTTTCATCATTCTCCAACCCTTTAATAAGCTCTCTCCTAAAGGCATCATAACCTATGGTTTCATCGTCAATAAATATGCTTCCACTCCTACCAATGAAATAATATTTATCCCACTTAACATTATTCCTAATGAAAAAGCTCTTACCAACCTTCCTTCTCCCATAAACCAAAACCCATCTACCAACATTCCTCCACCGATCCAAATCACTAAATCTGATTATACTAACCATAATTAGTATAATTATAATTAGCAACAAATAAATTTTCCCATGGAACATAAGTAATCTTAGAGTGATAGAGCTTAGCTAAAGAAAGAGATATACAAAATTATGAAGGTAATCTCACTCTTAAATGCATGTATGTTAATATGCTGATGAATCCAAATTTTAATTAAATTTAATTTAAATTAATTTTAGTTTAAAAAAGTTTAATATTCAATTTATAAACTCATAATTGATGATTGAAGTAATTGTTGTAGAGGATTACTGGGAGATGAGTAGGAAGGCTGCACAAATAATTGCGAGACATGTATGGGATGACCCTGAAAGTGTAATTGGACTTGCCACTGGCAGTACACCCATTGGAATGTATGATGAATTGATAAAGATGTTTAAACATGGATTAATAGACTTCTCAAAAACTGTAACTTTCAATTTGGATGAATATTGGCCTATGAAGAAGAGTAGTCCATACAGCTACCACTACTATATGAGACAGTACTTCTTCAACCATGTAAACATTAAACCTGAAAATATACATATACCGGATGGTGAAGTTAAGTGGGAGGATATTGACGAGCATTGCTCATGGTATGAGGATGAAATTAAGAGTCATGGCGGAATAGATATACAAGTACTTGGAATAGGTGGAGGATACTATGATGCTGATGGAAGATATATCGGCGGCCACATAGGGTTCAATGAGCCTGGATCACCATTCGATAGTAGAACGAGACTTGTAAAACTTTCAGAGCAAACCAGGAGCGATAATTCAAGATTCTTCATGAGAATAGAGGAAGTCCCACATTACGCTATAACCATGGGGATAGCAACAATAATGGAAGCAAGGGAAATAATACTCTTAGCTTCAGGGGAGCATAAAGCCAACAGCATTAGGGAAGCAGTTGAAGGGCCATTAACAAATATGGTTCCAGCATCAATACTACAAAAACACAGAAATGTTAAGTTCATAATAGATAAGGGGGCTGCCTCAAGGCTTACCCAAACCATAATGCCATGGCTCCATGGAAATGTAAATTGGAGTTTGGAGGTTAGGAAGGCTTATAATGGTTTTGAAAACCTCATAACTAGAGCATTAACTTTAACATCAATGAAAATGGGGAAGGAGATAATGAAGATAGATTTAAACGACCTAGCAACTTTAAAACTTGAGGAACTAGCCAAATTCGATTTGAACGAATTGAAGAGAAGGGTATTAGAAGATTTGAAGAGTAAAGTTATGGATTACGATAAAACTCCAAGGGGGAGGAGGATACTAATATTCTCACCACATCCAGATGATGACGTAATATGCGTAGGGGCAACGATGAAAATATTAAATGACGCTGGAAACGACGTTAGAATTGCATACATGGTTTCAGGGAATATAGCCGTAAGGGATGACGATATAATAGAAATTGCAAATGAAATTTCCTACAATAAAGAGGATTTAATTGAAAACCTAAAGCTTGGGAGAATCCCAATAAAGACATTAATGGATTTAAAAGCCAAAGTCAGAATGATGGAAGCAATAAATGCCGCTAAAACATTAGGTATAGATGAAGGGAAAATATACTTCCTCAGATTACCATTCTACGAAACTGGCTTCATAATAAAGAATCCAATAACAGAAATGGATGTAAATGCAACAATCAAAGTTATTGAAGAAGTAAAACCGGAAATAATCATAATGCCAGGGGAAGTGGATGACCCCCATGGAACCCATGGGAAATGCATAGAAATAATAAATAAATCCCTTGAAAAATTGAACTTAAGAAATGAAATTGATATGTGGCTGTATAAGGGTGGATGGGAAGAGTACATGATATATGAAGCCAACATAATAGTTCCATTCAATAGGGAGTTAATGAATTTGAAGATTGAAGCCATAAAGAAGCATAAATCCCAATTAACACCACTATTCCAAGGCTTAGATCCAAGACCATTCTGGAAGAGGGCTTTAGATAGAAACAAGTTTAACGGAGATATTCTTAGGAGGATTGGATTAATAGACGCAGAATACGCAGAACTACTCAAACGCCAAAAACTGTGATGTGAAACATTTATTTAAAGGAGAAAACAATTAAAAGTTCTGAAGCACCACTAATCAGCCCTTCAAATATGGGGGCTGATGTAAAGTGGTGCAATTCCAATGCACATTATGTGGTGAATGTTGCAAATGGTACTGGATTCCACTAACACATCTGGATACACTTAGACTGAAAATATATGGAAACCATAACCTAAAGAGGATTCTAGACTTAAGAAGTTCAGACGATAATGATGAATTTACAGTGGAAGTAGAGGAGGGGAGATACCATCTGGCTTTAGCTAAAATTGAAGATACATGCATATTCTTAAATGATGGCAAATGCATTGTTCACGACTATAAACCCCTTACATGCAGATTCTACCCATTCATGTACTCAGTGGGATACAATGGGAGGATAACCATAGAAGTTAATAGCGAAGCTGTAGGAAAATGCCCAGGACTAAAAATCGACTCAAAAATAATACCAAAAGAGATTAGGGAGAATTTAAGGAAGCTTGCAAGGATAAGGTTACTCGAGAAGCAGCTTTGGATAAATACTATCAAATCTTGGAATGAAAATGATGGTAGAAAGAGGAGCTTAAAGGAGTTAATAGAATTCATAGTTAAGAGAGCTGAAGCTGATATGAATTATCTCTCAAAATTAGGCGTCTGGGTTAAATAAATGTGAATTAAGATTCAGGATTTACGAGTTTCCATATCAAACCTCTTAAGCTCCTCTATATTCCACAATTCAGATGGATCTGGCTTAACTACGGAAAACCACTCATCAAGAATCTCCCTAGCAACTTCCTCCGAGAGTAATCTAGCACTCAATGCAAGCACATTTGCATCATTCCAAAGTCTAGCACCCCTAGCAGTTTTAGCATCAAAACATAAAGCTGCACGAACCCCACAAACCTTATTTGCAGCTATACTAACCCCAGTACCAGTATAACATATGACTATACCCATATCCACTTCACCCCTAGCCACAAGTTCAGCAACTTCCAAGCCAACCTTAACCCATGGATAAGGATTACCAGTGGATAGGGAACCTATGGGGATTACCTCAACCCCCCTCCTCTTAAGCTCTTCAACAATGAATCGAGCAATACTGTAATTATCATCTGAACCTACAGCAACCTTCATACAATAGAAAATCAGTGAAGGGGGGGATAAAAGAGTTACTGAAGAAACCTCTTAACCTCCTCGAGGAATTCATCTCTGGATTCAATTTTAAATGGGAATCCAACATAGGATTTTATGGCGCTTAAATCCTTCATTCCAGATCCTGTTAGAATACAGACTATGGTTTCATCTTTATCGATATCACCATAATCCATTAGCTTCCTCAAAACAGCCACGGAAGCTGCTGAAGCAGGCTCAACAAATAGCCCCTCAGAAATAGCTAAAATCTTCTGGAAGTTGAGGATAATGTCATCTGAAACAGACTCAGCAATCCCCTTGAAGTTTCTAAGTATCCTTAAAACCCTATTACCACTAGCTAGGGATGGGTTGGGGTTGGAAATTGAATGGGCAACTGTCTTCGCATCCCCCCAAGGCTTCAAACCTCCTCCACTCTTAAATGCCTCCACTATCGGTGCACAACCACTACTCTGAACACAAATCATCCTTGGAAGCTTATCTATAAACCCAAGTTCATAGAATTCCATAAACCCCTTCCAAATAGCACTAAAATTCCCACCACTACTCGTCGGAACGATAACTATGTCTGGAGCCTTCCAGCCGAGTTGCTCACAAATCTCATATGCAACTGTCTTTTGACCCTCAACCCTCATGGGACTATCTGAATGAACAAGATATAAACCATAATTCAAAGAAGCTTCAAAGGATAACTTATAAAGTTCAGGGTATGGTAGATCTAAAGAGAAAACCTTTGGATCATAGTATAATGTTTGTAGAACCTTCTCCATGGGCGTTCCATGTGGAATTAGAATGAAGCATTTCAATCCAGCTTTAGTTGCATATGCAGAGAGCGATGAAGCCATATTCCCAGTGGAAGCACACCCAACAGCTTTAGCTCCAATCTCCAAAGCCTTTGAAACCCCAACAGTAGACCCCCTATCCTTAAAGGAACCAGTTGGATTTCTACTCTCATCCTTAAAGAACAAGTTTCTAAATCCAAATAAACGTGAAATCCTCTCACTCCTCAATAGTGGAGTTCCACCCTCAAATAAAGTGACAATTCTATCCCCCCTCACTGGTAGGAGCTCCCTATAACGCCAAACCCCAAACACCCTAGACTTAAAAGACTCTTTACTAACAACATTCTTCAAAGATTCATAATCATAAATCACAGTTAAAGGTTCATTACATTCAAGACATCTAAAAGCATAGCTATCCAACGGGAACTCTCTACCACAAACCTCACATTTCATGGATAAAGCATAACCCAACAGGCATCACCCTCAAACAGTACACATTACAAGTTTAATCAAATAACTACTATTTAAAGTGTGGTTTTGAAACTGTTAAATCCAAGTAACCTCAATAATAATTGTTGGTGATTCAATGGTTGACATGATAATTAGAGGGGGACATTTATTAACTATGAAAGGTAATGGTGTTGGATACATTGAGGATGGAGCTATAGCCATAGAAGATGGAAGGATAATTGCTGTTGGGAAGAGTGGGGATGTGGAATCAAAAGTTGGTGGAGCAGAAGATAGGATATATGCCCATGGAAAGATAGTTATGCCTGGACTAATAAATGCCCACGTCCACACATACATGACCATAGCCAGAGGATTATGTCAAGACGTTCCAGAAATAGAATGGATGATAAAGACAGTTTCACCACTAACAAAACACCTAACACCAGAATTAGCTGTGAAATCATCTAGACTCGCAGTTCTGGAGGGGGTGAAGACTGGCACAACCCTATTCTCAGATTACGGCCCATACATGATGGAAATAAATAGTGAAGTACATTCCAAAATGGGGGTTAGAGCATTAACATGCACACCAATAAGCGAAGTTAAAAGTCTAGTTGGACAAAATCCATATGAACCATACCAATTCGACTTAGAACTTGGGGAAAGGAGGATTAAGGAGGCGATGCAACTAATTGAGAAGTGGCATAATTGGGGTAATGGGAGAATAAGATGTTGCCTTGGACCCGTAGCAGCAGACATGCTAACCAAAGAAACGTTGTTAAAAGTGAAGAGAATTGCTGAAGAATTAAATCTTCCAATACACTTCCACTTAGCTCAAGGGGGGAGGGAAGCAATACAAATAAAATTGAGATACAATACGACAACAGTCAAGTACCTTGAATCCATAGGATTCTTATCTGAAAAGGTTATGGGAGTACACTGCCATGGAGCCAGCGATGAAGAACTAAAGATAATGGTGAGTAGGGGGGTTAAAATGGTGAGTTGCCCAACAGCCATAGCATTAATAGATGGATTAATATCACCACTAAATCAATACATACAGCTTGGTGGAATGGCATGTATAGGGAGTGATCAAGCCAATGGGAATAATAGTGTAAACATGTTCAATGAAATGAGGATGGCTGCAATACTAAATAAAGTGAAACACAAAGACCCAACAGTTCTACCAGCATGGAAAATCCTCAGATTAGCCACAATTGAGGGAGCTCAATGCATAGGATTTGGAGATATAGTAGGCTCATTGGAAGAGGGTAAGAGAGCTGACATAATAATATTGAATTTAAAGAAGCCAAACCTAACACCAGTAATAGATAAACCGATAAGAAACATAACCTTCAACCTCGTGCACAGTGCCAATGGAAGTGAAGTTGAAACAGTAATAATTGATGGTAAAGTAGTCGTGGAGAATGGCGTTTACAAGGTTATGAGTGAAGAGGATATAATTGAAGATGCACAGAAAGCTTCAAATAAACTCATGGATATGGCAGCTGAAGATTATGTGAATTCAAACCCACTTATAATGAAGTACGCTAAGGAAAACCTCATATGAAATCATCGACTAAAAATACGTCTAAAACGCCACGTGTATGGTAAAGCCTCCCGCAACCCCTCAATAACATTAAACATGCTCTCAACATAAGATTTGAAAGCTGAAATGAAACTTTTGAAATCCAATTTACCCTCAAACCCCCTAACGTGAAACCATGATGGAGAATAATCCTTAGGCAAGTATCGTATCCAACGCTTCAACCATTCATCTATGAAGTTAAGGTCGAAGAACATTAGATGTGGGATGTAAGACTCAAATAATTGTGGTGTAGCAGTCTTCTCCAGAATTCTCCCAGACTCATCACCCTTAATTACAGCCATGTAATTCAAATGATTCCTCCAAAAATCACAAGCCTCAAAACCCTCAGCAGTATATGGCACATACATGAAGAAGGAAATTAAACCCATCGATAAGAAGCCTACACCGAACCCAGCAACTATAACGTAGAGAGCTTTAAAGAGGCTAAATAATTGTGGATTTAGAGGTGGGGAAGAGAACATCAAAATGCTGGCAATTATAAGGGCTATGGAAAGCCCTACAGGTATTGATAATAGAAGTATCCTCTTAACCTTAAACCTACTCTTAAGATACCCCCTCTCAACAAGCCTAGATTCAACTTTAAACTCCACATCCCTCTGAATATCATCAAAGAAGGAGAGGAAGGATTTTGCATTCTTACAAGACAAAGCTAAACGTAGAATATCCCCATCAAAAACGTTTAAATCATACCTCCTCAAATTCCTCAAAGCATCCTCCGTTGATGAAGTGAAAGAGAAAAATGCATTCCTCTCCCCCTCATCATACTCTATATTCAAAACACCCCTCCTAGCCAATTCAAGAATCTCACTTAAAGCAGCCTCATAATCCAACTCCCTATTCAACAAATATGAAACCTCAATTGGAGACAAATTTGAGGGTTGAACGACCATTGATGGTAAAGCATACTCTTCAAAATGCGCCATAAACCTCCTCCTCTTAAAAAACCAAAACATAAAAGTTCCAAAGGTTGAGAATAGTATCACAATTAACGCTATTTCCAGCGGATAATCCTTAATTATACGGAAACTGTCTGGTTTAGGCTCATACATCTTTGGGAAAAACATGGAAATTCTACAACCAGTATAGGCTGGAACATTGCTATAATTAAAGAGTATAGTGGTGTAGTTGTCTGAGTAGAATATACTTTGAGGGGTTGGATCCACCTTAAATAGAGTGCTACTGGATATGTTCCCAGGAATTTTAAGTATGATGCACACTGAATTTATTGCAACCTCGAAATCCCTACCCACAGGATCCCAGTTAATTGAATTCTGCAATGAATCAATGAGCTTCAATCCACCATAAACCCTATAATTAAACATAAAAGTAACTTCGCGAGGTGGATTAACCACACTATGATATACAACTGTAACATCACGATGATAAATCGTTAGAATAACCCGTTGCAAATTATAAAATGCCCTAACACCAGTCAAATTTACACCATAAGCCTTAGCGGATAGAAAATCGACATAATCCACATCACTAAGTGGAATCAACCTACTAAAAGAGGAAAATGTGCCATGAACATATTTCACAGTAATATTCTCGTAAACCATGAATGTACCATCAGGGTAAACCTCAACAACAATGGACATTGAGGGAATCTCATAAATCTTAGATGGAATTTGAGATGGGAATATTTGAGGATGCGTAAATGCAATTTCGGGGGCTAAGGAAAAGATTATTAGTAGAAGTGAAAACGAAAACCAAAATAGTTTACTGTAAAATGTAGGCATATCAAATTAAACTGTGAATTGGAATGTTAAAAAAGTTTGTTGAAATTGAATTTATGCAGGCTACCCAACCCTACCTCCCCCACCACCAAGCCCCCCTCTACCGCCAAAACCGCCTCCAATGAATGGTCCACCACCAGTGGCCGTCGATACTCTACTCTGAATAACGCCAAGCATACTTTCAATAGATGAATTTAAAGCTGAAATAAATGATGGGAAATCCAATTGAATACTCTCATATCCTTTAACATGGAGCCATGATGGAGAATACCGATAAAACCTCGTAACGGGTATTGACCAACGATTCAGCCATGTAGTTACATAGAATGAGTTGTATAGGAGTACATATGGAAGATAGGATTCAATCAATCTGAGTCCACTAGCCTCCTTAACAATCTTCTCAATTTCACTCTCCTTAACATTTACTAAGCTATTCAAATACTCCTTCCAATACCTATATGCTTTAGCACCATCAACCGTGTATGGTGTAAATAGGTGTAAGTATATTATGCCCACTGGTATGAAACTTAACCCAAACCCAATAGTTAATGGGTATAGGGCCTTATATAAGCTGAACAGCCATGGATTTGGAGGTGGAGAATTGAAGACATTGAAGCCAATAATAAGTGTTGCAATAAAAGCTACACCACAAATGTATATCGTTAACATCCTCTTACGCTTAAAGCCACTCTTAAAGTAGCCCATACGTGTAAGTTCAGCTTCAACCTTACTCTCAACATCCACCCTAACATCATCAAATAGGGCTATGAACTTCTTCACATCCCCAGAAGAAACAGCTAAACGTAGAATTTCAACCTCAAAGGGTTTCAAACCATACCTCTCAAAGTTCCCCAATACATCATCAGTTCTACTGGAAGGTTTGAAGTAGGTATTCCTCTTCTCCCCATCATATTCTATGTCAATGAACCCCCTCCTAGCCAACTCGAAAATCTCACTTAAAGCAGCTTCATAGCTCAACCCCCTATTCAGTAGGTATGAAACTTCCAGGGGGGAGAGGTTTAATGGTTGAGCTAATAAAGATGCTGAACCAATTTCAAAATCGGTTTTAGGCATCCTGCCCCTAAAGAACCAAAATACAATCATAACCAATGTGGAAAGCGTTACAATGGTTAAAGCCGACTCTGCAGGATAATTCTTTAATATACTTAGATTATCCGTTTTAGGCTCATAGATCTTTGGGAATAATACCACAACCCTATAACCAGTACGTGCTGGGAGATTCCTATACGTGAACAATACACTTGTATATCCATTGGAGTAAGAAACTTCCACAGGATCTGGGCTAACACTAAACAAGTTGCTACCCACAACGTTACCTGGAATCCTCACCACAACATTTACCAAACCTATTGGAACCTCCCAATCACTACCAACAGCATTCCAATCCACAGAATTCTGTAGAGAACTCGGGGAAATCAATCCACCATAAACCCTATACCTCAACATGAAAGTAGCTTCACGGGGACCTAAAACATCACGATAATAGATTGTCAGAGTCAATCTACTAAGGGTATAAGACGTTCTAACACTGGTTACATCAACACCATTAGCATCAACAGACAACAATTCAATGTAATCTAATCCCCAAAGCGGAATCCACCTCTCAAAGAAAGTGAATGATCCATAAACATACCTTATAGTAATATTCTCGGAAACCAATAAAGTGCCATCACCACAAACCTCAATATCCACAGATATCGATGGAACCTCATAAACCTTCGATTGAAGTTGCGATGAAACTGGCTGGAAAAGCAAAGCCACATAGACAAATAATATAAAGGGTATTAGGAATCTGATTTTAACTGAATTCGAATTCATTTCAAAATAAAATCTAGATTTGAGGATTTAAACATTTCGTGTAGAGCCTTATTTCGAATTATCCGTATCTCTAACCAAAACCAACAATAATAAACGTCAAATTCACACTTTCATTAAGCATGTATTGAAAGCCTTAGAAGACACATAAAAAAGGGGGAGATTAAGGATTAAGTTTAGCTTATTTTGCTGTCCAAACTATTTTACCATCTATAATTACCATTTCAACTTTACTCTTAATATCCAAGGGGTCTCCATTGAGTATTCTTAGATCTGCATCCTTCCCCTTTTCAATACTTCCAACCCTATTTGCTACTCCAAGGATTTCAGCTGGATTTATCGTTATGGCTTTCAATGCCTCATCATAGGGTAAGCCGTGTTTCGCAGCCATCATGGCACATATTGGTAGGAAGGATATTGATTGCCCTAAGGCATCTGTTTGAATTGCAAATTTAACTCCAGCCTCATATAGTATTCTCGGAGTGTTGAAGTTTAATTCCCTCATCTCCCACTTCCCCCTAGCCAGTAGGCTTGGACCCCAAACTGCAGGAACCCCCTTCTTCGCAATCCAACTGGCTATCCTATGACCTTCAGTGGCATGCTCCCAAGACAATTTAGCTCCAAATTCCTCAGCAATCCTTATAGCTGTAGCTATATCGTCAGCTCTATGGGCATGAGCTCTAAATGGTATTTCACCCCTCAAAACTTTCTCCAAGGCTTCAAGCTTCAAATCCACTTCAGGCATTTTTGATGGATCATCCTTTGCAAGCTCCTTCTTCCTCATATAATTCTTAGTCTTCTGAAGCCACTCCCTAAGAAGCCCTGCAATACCCATACGTGTAGCTGGAGTCCTCTTAAGCTCTACACCATAAACCCTCCTTGGATTCTCACCGAAAGCAATCTTCATCCCAGAAGGCTCCTTCAAAACCATCTCATCAACAACAGGTTTGGGAGCAGTCTTCAAAACTACACCCATACCTCCAATCACATTAGCACTTCCGGGGAGAATTTGAACTGTGGTTATCCCAGTTTCAAGGGCTGCTTGCAACCCTTTCTCATCAGCATTAGCTTTAATAGCATCTATAGCCCTCAAATGAGGTGTAACTGGATCTGTCATCTCATTGGTATCATCACCAAACCAACCAACAGTCTCCTCAGCAATCCCAATGTGACAGTGGGCTTCCACAAGCCCAGGCATAACAACCTTATCCCTAGCATCAATAACCTCTGCACATTCAGGTATCTTCAAATCTACACCAACATCAACGATCTTCCCATCATCAATGAGTATAGTCCCCCTCTTAAGGACACCCTTAGTTATTGTCAATATCATTGCATCCTTAATAGCCAACATGAAATATCACCATAGATACTATATGCAAATTGGATTTAAACATTACAATTGAGCAAAATTTAAGTTATAGATTCAATAGAAGAGGGGTTTATGTGGAAATATGGGTGCGTGAATTGAAGAGATGTATAGACTGTATCCATGGCCTGAAGACCCTTCAAGGGATGAAGGTAAGAGGAGGTATTATGAAGCATTAAATAAGTTTAAGGTTGCTGTGAAGCATGAATGGATGAACAAATTGATCAACTCAAAAAAGCATTTAAAGATCATAGAGTTATGTAGCGGCACAGGTATTGGTGGAATAGCATTATCAAAAATTTTAATTGAAAATGGTAAGAGTGTGGAATTAAAGATGCTGGATGCACGTAGAGAAGCTTTAGAGAAGGCCTTTAGATTTCAGCTTAAAGGAGCTTGGATTCAAAGCTCAAATTCAAGTGGTAGACATATTAAAACCAGACTACTTAGAGGGGAAGTATGATATTGCATTAATGTATGGATTCTCATCATCCCATTTCAATCCATGGGAAATGATAAAAATACTTTCATCAATCCAAGAAATAATAGTTGAAGATGGAATACTATTAATGGAAGAAGGGGATAGAATTCAAGGGGTATTCCTAAGAGGATATCAACAGATCCTACCAGAATACTCTGAAAACAAAACCGTCTTAACAATCCACAAAGATTACAATGCATTGAAGGGGGAATTCTATAGAATAATATTTGATCTGAAGAGCAGTGAGAGAAGTGAAATGAAAGTTTACTTTTGGGGCTTAGCTGAACTAATGAGCATGGTGTAGATCTTCTTCAAAGACGTTGACTTCATACCATATCAAGATGGGAATTATAGGGGGATAATAATAGCATACAAACCAAGAGGGAAACTTACACACCTCGACTTCTCACAAACACCAAAAGTCCTATATAAAGAGCATTAATAACTGCAATTAAAAATTGGATTTCATCCTGAGAAGCTTTTAATTTAGAATTCAACTCATGATAAGGACGTTACGTAGATTGAATAGTACTCCAGAATATATCACAAGTAATATTTTTCTTTTCATAAGTGAATACTATTTATCTGGTGTGTTTAGTGAGTTTTGAATTGTTGAAGAGGAGGGCTTTATCATTTTTCAAGAATGCTAAAAGTGATTATGAGCATGGAGATTATGATCTAGTCTTATTCCACGTGGAACAATCCATCCAACTCTACTTAAAGTATCTCCTATATAGGAAAATGGGGGATTATCCAAAAGTTCATTCAATAGTTAGATTATTTAAAGATGTTGCAAGAATTTATGATTCTAAGGAGTTAAATGATTTCTTAAATAGAAATCTTGAAGCAATGTACCTACTTGAAGAAGCATACATATCATCACGATACTTACCTAGAGAATATGATAAGGAGATAGCAACTAGAATATTGAAAGTTGGAGAAGAAGCTATTGAGGTGTTTAAATGCCTAGAATCACTTTAACAGATTTAGAAATCGAATATTCTAAGATTAGGAGACAATACTTGGAGAATGCAATGAAGTACTTGAAGAGGATAAAGGATATTTGCAAAACATTCGATCCGAAATGCAGAGTAATAGTTTTCGGAAGCTATGTACGTGGTGACATGAAGCCAGATAGCGACGTAGACGTACTAGTAATCACAGATAATGCAAAAGATGCTCAATATAGGGGGAAGCTGTATGTGGCAATAGCTAGAGATATAGGTTTAATAACACCCTTCGAAATACACATCATAACCAGCAAAGAATATGAGGATTGGTATAAGAAGTTTATAGACGTTCAGCAAGAAATATAGGATAGTATAACTCTTAGCTAAACAATTCGATCACAACTTTAATTAGTTTAAATTATGGAATATTGGAGGCAAATTGAGCAAATTTGGAATCCTTGAAATAAAGGTTTCACAGTAGGGAGGGTGACTGTAATGAGGTTTAATGTCCATGGGAAAAATTTCTAAGTAGAAGTGGACAATAAATTTAGTGTGTTTAGGAGTTTAGAGTGGAGGACAAATAGCATTAAAGTTGAGGATGCTGAAGAGGGTAGAGTATTAATTAAAGAGTTTGATGTCGTAAAGCCAACCTTGATATTCACATTATACAATATTGCATGCTTCGTGGATAATCTATTAAATCTGTCGATAGTTAAAACAGAGGATTACTATTTCCCATCATTAAGGGAGAGAGTGGAAAATGAAGTTAAAGCTAGGGAGATATTATCTGGATTGGGGGTTAAGTGTCCAAAGATACATTGGCGTAAGGAGAACGTTATCTGCATGGAGTATATAGATGGCAAGACCGTATTAGAATTATATAGGGATGGAAGCTTGGAAGAGGTTTATGATGTTTCCAAGAGAATTGGATTTGAAGTTAGGAAGGTGCATGAAGCAGGATATGCTTTTGTGGATTGCAGAGCTGAAAACTACATCATGAGAGATAATGGAGAGATTTATAGGTTGGATTTGGAATTCTTCACAAAGAAGACTAGGTTTAGGAGTTTATGCGACATCGTAACTTATGATGTTAGCATACTCGGATTAAGTGAAGATAAATGTATGACTGCAATAAGGGGGTTTCATGATGGTTATGGAAGGAAACTCTCGAAAACCGAGTTAGCGTACATATCACTATTCTCGTCGATATATCCATTATCGCTTAAAGAGGGGGTTGATGAAATTGCCAATAGAGCATCCAACGCCCTCACATTATTAAAGGAAAGCATAAAAGACTTAAACTTACTCAAATTGCTCAAATCATTAACCTCAAAAATGGAGGAATGATTGTTTGATTACATGCCCATTCTGCAAACGAGATTTCAGCAGAGAATTAATTTATGAGGGAAGTTATTGGAGAGTTACATTAAATGAAAATCAATACTATCTGGGTAGATGTATGATAATATTGAAGAGGCATCTTGAAGACCCCATACAACTATCAAAGATGGAAATAGAAGAACTAATAGACTTAACTGTTAAATGCGTTAAAGTTTTGAGGGAAATGTTCAACCCAAACCTATTCAATTACGCTATGCTTGGAAACATAATTAGACATGTACATTTACACGTAATACCAAGATATAGTTCTGAGAGAATATATGATGGATTAAAGTTTATTGATAGGAATTGGGGTGGACACTACTACCCATACCCAGAATTCAAAATGCCAGAAGATTCATTTAGGAAGTTGAGGGATGAAGTAAAGATTTATTGGAGTAGGGTGAAATAGGTTTATGGTGGAGGTCTTGGAAGTCTGGGAGAAAATGCTGACTAGTATGGGAATAGCATTCATAATAATAGGGGTGGCACTAATAATGATACCATTAATCGTTAAGATAATTCCATCAATATCCATTGAAAAGATACCATGGATAATACTATGGGTTTATAGGAAGGATGGCTTTACATTTGCCACCTCACCCATACTCATAATAATTGGACTAATATACCTGATATGGATAAAACTGAAATGGATACGTTGAAAATCATGATGAGTTTACATTTAAATAATTGAGTTCAGCCAATAATTAGATTGACGAAGATTGAAGGAGAATTTGAAGACAATAGTATTCAAGGTGGATCCCGAGAACCCAGAGGAAGAGAAGATAAGTGTGGCAGCGGAAGCTATAAGGAGAGGTGGAATAGTAGCATTCCCCACAGAAACAGTCTATGGACTTGGAGTAGATGCATTAAATCAGGAAGCAGTTAAGAGGATGTATGAAGTTAAGGGTAGACCTCCAGACAATCCAACAATAGTGCATATAGCAGAATTCAACGACGTATACAAGTTGGCTGTGGATGTACCTGAAGTAGCTGAGGAGCTTATGAGGAGATTCTGGCCTGGACCACTAACAATAGTATTAAAAGCTTCAAAGATAGTTCCAAGAGTTACAACAGGGGGGCTTGAAACTGTTGGTATTAGAATGCCAAAACATAAAGTGGCTTTAGCACTAATAAGGGCATCAAAAACACCCATAGCAGCTCCAAGTGCAAACATTGCTGGAAAACCAAGTCCAACCACAGCCCAACACGTGATACAAGACTTCTATGGATCAATAGATGTAATACTAGATGCAGGTCCAACTAAAATTGGAGTGGAATCCACAGTCCTAGACTTAACAACAAAACCCCCACAAATACTTAGACCTGGAGGGGTAACATATGAGGAGTTAAAGGAGGTTTTGGGGGAGGTAATTGTACATGAAGCGGCAAAAGCCAGGGAGAGTGTACAATTGATTGAAGCAAGATCCCCTGGGATGAAGTATAGGCATTATGCACCAAAAGCTGAGTTAATAGTTGTGGAGGGGGAGACTAATAGAATTGTTGAAGAAATCAAGAAGCTAATTGACGAATACTCTAAAATGGGGAAGAAGGTTGGGGTAATGGCTACAGATGAAACCATCGAGAATTATAAAACTGGAATCGTTAAGAGTGTTGGGAGTAGATTAGATTTATCCACAATAGCAAGAAACCTATTCAGAATACTGAGGGAATTCGATGATGAGGGGGTTGAAGTAATCCTCGCCGAAGGGGTTCCAGAAGAGGGACTTGGATTAGCAATAATGAATAGACTTAGAAAAGCATCAGGCTACAAAATAATACATGCCAATTAAACCCTCTAGTCAACATCCTTTATAAGGTAAACAAGTAAAGATTATTTCAGTGGGTTATATGCCGCATCCAAGTAAGGAGATCATTGAATCATGGGGTGATGAACTTAAAGGTAAGAAAATTGTGTTATGCATTTGTGGAAGTGTAGCTGCCATTAGATGTCCAGATATAGCTAGAGGGTTAATGAGACATGGAGCTGAAGTATACACGGTGATGAGTAAAGCAGCCACAGAACTCATACATCCAAATATAATGGAGTGGGCTACTGGAAACCCAGTTATCACAACCCTAACTGGCAAGATTGAACATGTGGAGCTATGTGGAAAGACTGCAACTAAAGCTGACTTGGTTTTGATAGCTCCAGCCACAGCCAACACAATAAGCAAGATAGCTTGCGGAATAGATGATACACCAGTAACAACATTTGCATCCACAGCCCTAGGAACAGGGATACCAATAATGATAGTTCCAGCAATGCATGAAACCATGTACACAAACCCATTCGTAGCTGAAAACATAAGGAAGCTGAAGGAGAAGGGGGTTATATTCATTGGACCAAGAATTGAAGAGGGGAAAGCTAAGATAGCTTCCACAGAAGAAGTTATAAATGCCGTTATAAGATTCTTCACACCAAAGACGATGACTGGGAAGAATGTCCTCATAACAGCTGGACCAACAAGAGAATACTTAGATGACGTAAAATATCTAACAACATCAAGCAGTGGGAAGATGGGTTTAGCATTAGCTGAAGAATGCATAGCTTCAGGAGCTAATGTAACAATAATCCTAGGACCCACAAACATTGAACCACCCACAGATGCAAAAGTCATACGTGTAACCACGTGTGAAGAAATGCTAAACGCCACAATAGAGGAATTAAGGGGGAGGGAGTATCAATACATATTCTTATCAGCAGCACCATTAGACTACAAATTTGCCGAAAAGTTTAGTGGGAAGATTCCAAGTGAAAGGGGTGAATTGAACGTGAAGCTTGTAGCAACACCAAAAATATCAAGTCAAGTTAGAAGATACGCTGAGAATAGCGTGATAGTAGGATTCAAAGCAGAATATGGAGTACCATTAGAAGAGATGATTGAAAGAGCATATAGGAGATTGCTGGAGAACAACCTAGACTTAATAGTGGCCAACGACGTTTCAAGAAGGGATATAGGATTCGAATCAGAATACAACGAAGTATACATCATAGATGCAAAGAAAAACGTAACACACATACCAAAAATGAAGAAGAGGATGATTGCAAGGGAAATAATTAAAAGAGCATTAGAAATCGAGAAATCCAAGAACATCAAAGCATAATTAGAATACGAAGATGGCATTTTAATAATTCAACGTAAACCTTAACATTTAGATCTAAATGCAACACTAACAACTACTATGATGAAGATCAACCCAATTATAGCGAAGTTTGGCAGGAAGAAGTTGTTCAAATTGAATATGATTAAAGAACTGAAAATGTATTCAATGTAATCAGGCCATAAGTCTCCATCACTATCATAACTTAGAGGGTTGCTCCTCAAAATCATAAACTCAAGATAATCGTTAAGACCATCACCATCACTATCAGGGTTAAGCGGGTTCGTCTTGGAAATTTTGACTTCAAACCCGTCACTTAAACCATCACCATCAGAATCAGCTAAAAGCGGATTCGTTTTAAACAGTGATATCTCTTCATGATCTGTAAGTTCATCATTATCGGTATCCCGTGTAAGTGGGTTCGTATGATAAACCTTTAATTCAACGTAATCGTTTAAACCATCATCATCGGTATCTGCTTTAAGTGGATTCGTATTGTAGAGCTTCATCTCTTCACCATCCATGAGTCCATCGGCATCAGTATCAACATTGAAGGCATTAGTCTTAAACTTGTACTCCTCGAGATTCGTTAAACCATCACCATCAGAGTCTACTGGGATAACTGAAACCTTCAATTCACTTCCAAGGATTCGTGGAGCAGAACCATAATAACGGATACAATAAAGGCCGGCATCGAGCAGTGAACTTTCAACCCCCCTCCTAAATGATACATGAAGTACGTCGCTATCTGCAAATAAACCCCACGTTGGATCAACGAAAATCCAGCCATAATTTGGGAGTAGTATTTCAACCCATGCATGACCCTCCCTCATCGTAAAAGACCCTGTTAAAGTGTCATTTAAATGGAAACCATAGCCATTAACACATCTCGATGGTATTCCAACAGCTCTACATAATGCCGTCAAGAGGTATGCATGCTCATCACATGCACCACTACCCCTAAGCAACGTTAATAGTGCACCTCTAACTTCATGTTCATATTCATACTTAATGTTCTTGTAAACCCACATAAACAATTTATAAACTGCATGATATACATTTGATTCCAAACCAACTATCTCCCTAGCCTTCCCAATTATATTCGGATCATCACATTCAATGTACCTTTCAGGCTTAGTGTACAGTAAGTACTCCTTCAAAGAAGTATTGTAAATTCCAATATTACTTGGATCTATACTACAATTAACTTGGAAAATAGTAACCATGTAAGTTATCGATGCACGGAGTTTTTGAGCCGTAAATGATTGAGGTAACTGGACTACTGCAACCTCATTACCATACTCATCAACCAAAATACCCGATATTGGATGAGAAGAATTAAATAAACTTGCAACTTGATATGGAGGAAAGTTTGGGGGAACAGCAACCCTAAGTTCAACTCTAGAATTCGCTGGGATAAATAAGTCAACACTATATGTAACTGTATAATTAACATAATTTAAAACCTTGAATACAGAATTTAATACATTAAAATCACTCAATGCACTCTTAAAAAGTGGAGTGTTGGCAGTAACTGAATTCAATGTGAAGAACATTACTAGAAGAATAATGAATGTAGAGATTAAATAACGCATTACAATCCTATGTTTAAACATGCCGTTCATGAAACTCACAATGACCATACAAGGTATGACATTAAAGTTTATTTATGTGTTGTGTCAGATACCCCTGGGATTCCTCATAAATCAGTGGACATAACTCTCATCATCCAAAAAGGCTATATT
>NZ_JANGFQ010000020.1:0-21927 GCF_024707025.1 Candidatus Culexarchaeum yellowstonense | reverse complement strand
ACTGGAATATATTTTGAGCAATTCAAAGATTTCCCTAGCACCATAAACTGAAATGAATACCCCAACCCTCTCCATAAAACCACATAGATAATGTCGTATGGGCTGTATAAAAATTTATAATGATAAATCTCCCATTTGCTTGGAAACGTAACTTATTGTTCTAGCCAAACCCTCACGTAAATCCACACTACAATTAAAGTTGAATTCCCCCCTAATCCTAGAGATATCAGCATAACTAAACTTAACATCACCAGGCCTTTCAGGAGCAAAATTCAATTCGATATGCTTATCAACCAGCTTAATCACCATTGAAGCTAAATCAATAATCCTAGTGGGGACACCACTACCAACATTGTAAACATCAAAATTGAAATCACTATTCTCCACGAATAACATTATGGCTTTAACAACATCATCAATGTAAATGAAATCTCTAGTCTGCATTCCATCACCATAAATTGTTAGAGGCACCCCCCTCAAAGCATTCTCAATAAATATCCTAATTACACCAGAATAATCGCTGAGCCTTTGACCGGGACCATAGGCATTGAAAAGCCTAAGGGAAACAGACTTAACCCCATAAAGTCTACGATAAACCCCAACAAGCAACTCACCCTCAACCTTACTGGCAGCATAAATGGACTTTGGATTCAATGGGTGAAGCTCATTAACAGGTAGAGTTACTGGATCACCATAAACTGCAGCTGAAGACATAAATATAAACTTCCCAGCATTAACCCTCCTCGCAAGTTCAAGGGCATTCAAAGTTCCACCAACATTAACCTCATGATACCTATACGGAAACAGATTGGATTCCTCAACACTTATTAAAGCAGCTAAATGAATTATGACATCAAACCTATAACCGGAAAGACTTGATACAAAAGATGGGGAGGATACATCAAGCTTGAAAACCCTCAAACCGGAATCAATATAAGGCTTCAAAAACTCAACACTCCCACGGGAGAAGTCATCAACAACATAAACTTCAAAGCCATCCTTAAAAAGCCTACCAACAACATTAGATCCAATGAAACCAGCACCACCAGTAACCAGAACCCTCAACAAAAACACCAAATAACATAATGTGAAACTTTAAAATTTAAAATAAATTCATAAATCCCAAACCCCCAAAAAGCCTGTAAAAATGGGAAACGTTAAATATTAATTTTGAATAATATTTTAAGGATAATTTAAGAGATGATGATAACATGAGTAAAGATCAAATCATAGGGGTAATACTCCTAATAGCAAGCATAATAGGAATAATAGTCTACGGATACCTAATCTACATGTACCCACTAATAATAATGCAGATAACACTATTCATAGCAGTGGCAGCAGTGGGGCTAATAGTAGCATGGATAGGATACACGTTAGCCACAACACCACCACCAAAACCCATAGAAGAAATAGAGAAAGAAATAGAAAAGGAAATGAAAGAGATAGAGAAGGGGGAAAGCGGAGAGAAGAAGGAAGGGGAAGGGGAAAAAAAGGAATAAACAATTTTAAACACCCCAAATCATTTTAGATTTAAACATTAAATGTTTAGATGAACAAGTACATCTCCATGCTATAAGCCCATATAGACTTTAAATCAAAAGTGAATAAAAAGCCCTATAAAACAATCCTCATAAAATGATTTGATGGGATTATAAAGTGAAATCCACATTGATAATCGGTGGAGACCCACTATCAGACAAAGTGATTGAAAGACTAAACAGAAGATATCAAACACCATACTATTGGAACATATATGGCGCCAGCAAAATAAACTCAGAAGAATACGAAGCAGAGATGATTAATGGTGAAAATGCAAAGATTTGCGAAGACTATATATCAAGATCCCCCGAAATAATATTCACAATACCACTGAAAATATTCAATGAGAAGAGGGGGGAGACTCTGGAAACTCTAAATAGAGTTATGGAGTCGATTGGAGGGGGCATGGTAAACTTTACAATAGCAGTATATCAACACACACCCAAATCCGGGGAGGAAATAGAGAGATTAAGCAACATACTAAAAAATTGCAAAACTAAAATGTGGAAGATAATTTATTTTGGGGAAGTTTATGGAGAAAGAGTTAACGTTGGAGTAGTTTTCGAAGTACTGGAGAAGTTAAAGGAGGATTGCATGAACATAAAAATCCCATTACACCCAGAAGAGAAGAGGAATTACATATATGTGGATGATGCTGCAAGGGCTGTGCTGAGTAGAAATATAGGTGTAGGGGGAGGAGCAATATACTTAGTGAAGGATGTAACCATAAACAACAAAACCCTCCTAAAGAGGATAACCGAACTAATAGGGGTAAATGGACTATGCAAAATAAACTTCGATGAGAAAGCTGAGAAAGCAGACCCGCCAAACCTACCACAACCAAAGGAATTCAAAACCAAAATCAACATAATAGATGGTTTAAATAGAACCATAGGCTGGTTTGAGGGGGAATATGGCCCAATACAAGTATTGAAAAACAATAATTGCAAATTCTAAACGCCAGACCTTTTAGCACTAACCCAATCAAAAACACATTTTAAAATGGATAGAAAACCTGCCACAATCACCAAGTACACCACAATGGTATAATCAAGGGAAACCATTATGCTGGGTTGAGATATGAAGGGGAATTTCAATGTAAGCTTACCCATACCCCCAATGTTACCAAGCGTAACCAGGTACAATGAGAAGTAAATGGATAAAAACACTCTAAACAGTGAAACAACCAAACTCCCACGAGAACCAGGATTCAAAATGCCACCCACAAAGGAAAGCAAGGATATTACAATGCCCATCGCGGCAAGACCATAAAAGAAGCTGTACAATCCAAGATTTTCATTCAAATACGATAAAACTTCTTGAGGTAGATTCATAAGGGATAATGCATATATCATCCCAATTGGAATTAAAACCCTAACTATAATTGATGGAATCGTACGTATGAATGCACTTAAAATTTTACCCAACTCACCCACCACCAATCCTCACATTACCAATATCAACCCTCAAACCAAACAAGTTAGAGATAACTCTAAATTCCAAACCCATATTCATATATGGAGGGTTCACATCAAAACCATACTTCAGAACATCAGATTCAGTAAGGGTGAATTTCAAACTCAATGTCTTTAGGCTGTGGGGTGGAATAGTTGTGGAGTTGGAAGCGGATCTGACAACAACCCCACTGGCAGTACATATTGATGCATCAAACTTCACATTCATATCCACAAACCCATTATTAACAGCATTCAATCTAATGATCATAAAATACTCCCTAGACACATCATTAAAGCCTAAATCGATCTTAATGGATTCATTGGGATTGGACATAATGCCCATTAAACCTGTGGATATTGTGTATAAGGATAGGGAGAATAAGACTAATATACATAGGTCTATTGCTAAAATGGATACCCGCAACCCAAAAGACACATACTTATACTTACCCAAGGATTCCCACTACCAGTGAACAAGACTAATTTGGGGTGCTAAAATATAAATTTACCTTTTAAAATCCTACTCCTAAACCATGATATGGAATGCTGAATTAACCCCCTAAACTCCACGTCAAAAGCCATCAAAGTAATACCATAAACCATTGCCCCAAGAGCTACACCAAAAAGAGAGTACTTGAATACCTCAACAAACTCCCTTGAGACAACAGCGCCAAAACCACTCAAATAGAGCGTGGAAAACATGATGACTGAGGAAAACATATACTTTGAAACGTTAACCCATGGAAACCTAACACCCATAATACGTTTAGAATCCAAATAGAATTTTAAACATAGAATCAAATTAATTATTAAACCCAGCAGAATCCATATAGAGACAAGCATTGATGGATTATATATAAATGGTGATACAGCATTGAAGACCAAGTATAGGCAGATTATGTAAAGAACATTTAATGTGAGGGATATGGAGGGATACGTGAACAATTTGCTGGCTAGGTAATCCCTCAAATCAACATTATCCATGACGTCAACGCGCTCAAAACCTATTATGGCACTTGATAGAACACCTGCAACCAGTGATGGGAGAACGCTTATGGCTCCAAGATACAAAGCCTGATGGGAAACTGCATACTCAGCTCTAAGCAGGGAGAGGAAGGTTTCAGACATGGCTAAAACCCCAAACACCATTGGAAATGCAAACATCAAAACATACTTCAAAGCAGACTCCACATCCTCCCTAGAACCCCCACTCAAAATCTTTGGGTATAAAGCTGATGACAGCATACCAGCATAGGATATAACTGAAGATATCGTGCTAACAGCCTTAAGATGGGCTAAAACCCTAAATGGGGTTGAGGGATCTGGAAATCGTATGAGGAATGTTATGATGGGAGTTTCCAAGCTTCTAACGTAACCGGGTATGATGCTGTATGCTGGGAGCCATGAAAGCTTAACCCATTTAAAAGCCAAACTGGAATTAAAGCCTCCACTAAAACTCCCCCTAAACATGATGAATATGAAGGAAGAGTAAAAGTATTTTGCAATAACATATGAGAGTAATGCACCTACAAGTCCAAGCCTATAATAATTTACGAGTATAAAACCTGAGGAAAGCTTAACAATCTCCAACAATATTCCTCCATAACCGGTAAATTCAGGAGCAAGGGCGGTGGCAATGGCATCTAAATTGGATGCAAAATACTCTGCTGGTATCTGCAATAATAGAACCATTATGACAGCTTGCAAGTAGCTTAAGCTTATATTAGAGTATAATATGTATTGTGAAGCCACCATGAAAACCAGCATTGAAGTCAATGTTAAAATTGAAGTTAAAATTAAACTCGTCTTACCAACCTTAAACCCCCTACTCGCATACCTAACAACCCAATAATTCACAAATGTGGAGGGGATGACAAAGTATTGAAGCCAAACACCAAAGAAGCTCCATAAACCAAACTCCTCTTCACTAAGCCTCCTAGAAACCATCGTAACAAAAATAAGTCCAGTTAATGTGCTAAAAAGTTTCGAGGCAAAATTGACAGCCCCAGCATACCTAACCCTAATACCCCTAGACCCAGTCATTACAACCATTAAAACTATAAGGGCGATAATACATTTTAAGATTTACATGTGCAGATATATTAGAGGTAGCTGACAATGATGCCAATAGCCTTAATAGCCTCATTCACAATAACATTAGCGGTAACCCCACTAATAATGAAGCTTATGCGCAAATTAGGCATCATCGGAATAGACGTCCACAAGCCCAGTAAACCAGAAATACCTGAAATGTGTGGGTTGAGCATGCTAATAGGGTTGGTGGCATCATCAATAATACTCTTAAGCATACAATTCAACCCAAAGATATTGGCATTCACATTAACATCAACACTAGCAGCAATTATAGGGATGATAGATGACATATTAACCCTCAAGGCTAAGGTTAAAACTGCACTAACAATAATATGCTTCACACCAATAGCCATAATGTCTATGATATACCCAAACTACATAGTTCTCGGAAGACCTAGAGCCCCATTAATAGGGGGGTTCAGACTCACCATAGTTTACTGGATACTACTACCATTTGCAATAGCTGTGCCAGCCAACGCCATAAACATGATGGACACATATAATGGTGTGATGTCAGGAGGATGCGCCATGATGTCAGCATCCCTACTGGCATCATCAATAATACTTGGACAATGGGATGAAGCTGCAATGTCCGCAATAATATTGGGGGTTTCATCAGCATTCTACTACTACAACAAGTATCCTGCAAAAGCTTTTGCAGGGGATACTGGAAGCTTAATGCTTGGAGCAGCCATTGGAAGTATAGCTGTTCTTGGTAGAATGGAGATTGTTGGAATAACTGTCCTAATGCCATTCATAATGAATGCATTCCACTCACTGAGCAGTATTGGAGGATTATTGGAGAGGAGGGAGATAGCTGAGAGACCCGTTAAAGTTGTGGGTGAATATATAGAGGCAAACCCTAATCCAAAAGCTCCAAAAACACTGGCAAACCTAATGCTCAGAAAGGGGAGGGCCACTGAACTGGAGCTAATAAAATCTTATCACGCCCTATGCGCAATATCCTCAATAATGGGAGTAATAACGGCAATACTAATGCTGGTGAGAATATGAAGACTTTGAATAGAATATGGGATTTAGCATTAATAATGGTGGCAGTATGGGTTATGATGATAGCATTAATAGTTATGATAGATAAGATGGTTGTTCCATTGAAGATATTGGTGGATGGAGGGGCTACCCAAACAATCCTTGAAGCTTTAATAAAGCTTATGATATCCGCATTCATGGCAATGTCCTGGCTTCTAATATGGGTGAAAATGATTCAAAAGTACATTGAAAGGTATAATAGGATTTAAGAAGTGGAAGCTGAAGACCACCTATACTCAAATGCATCAAGAAATATTGATATCAACCCCCTATTCTCAGTATAATGAGGCCTGTAAACTATTGGACTCCAATACCTCCTCTCCTCCCTTGGAACCCATATGAGGAATATAAGCTTACAGCGATCAACAATAGTCCCCCTAACAGGATACCAATCCTCAGAGGCAATCCTAACATCAACACCCATCCTCTTAAGACGATTAAATATCTCCCTAGACTCTGGATTCAGAATCCTCATCAAAACCCTAACTTTAACCCCCCTACCAAGGGCATCATGAATCTCCTTCTCAATCTTATTGAACCATGTGAATAGCTGTGAGAATATTATTATCTCCTGCTTAGCTGAAGATATCATCTCCCTAGTCTTATCCTCCATTTCATGTAAATCTGGTATAGGCTCAAGTAGGGAGCTTGGATCAATCTTCAACCTACTACTATAATAATGCTCTTCCAAAATTGGCTGTAGAGAATCGAAAATCCTCTCCAAATTGGATATCTCATTATCAAGACTCCTCCTCAAGTATGATACGTAATTCTTAAATGCAGATTTAGGATCTAAAGCCTCAAACCTCCTAGGCCTACCGGAAATGATCTTCACAAACCCCTTATCCTCCAAAGCCTCCAAAACATCATAAACTCTTGGTAGTGGAACATTGGATAAGCTACTAATCTCCTCAGCGGTAAGCTCAGCCCTATCAAGTAAAGCTAAATAAACTCTAGCCTCATACTCAGTTAAGCCTAAGGATTTAAGCTTCAAGATAATATCATAAAAATCGGAGCTCTGCATCAATACTCATTATTTGATGCAAAAATATATATGTAGAGTTTTTCACTAGAAGAGTGTAAAAAAGAGTTAAAATGAAGGTAGATATCATTGAAGACAATATGGATCGATGCATTAACACCAAAACAGGCACTACTATCAATAAAGATCATGGAAGCAGCATGGAAGATAGGATACAAATCAATAATAACCACAAGAGAATACGATTACACAACGAAAATCTATAAGCTATACAATTTGAACCCAATAATTGTGGGTAAGCATGGTGGAGAGAAGCTTGAAGGAAAACTTATGGCAAGCCTAAATAGGAGCATAAAACTTGCAGAGACAATAATGGGTTTAGAGCATAAACCATCATACCATATCTCACTAACATCACCAGAAGCCGTAAGGGTAGCCTTTGGACTATCAATACCAATAATACTATTAAATGACACACCACACTCAAAATATGTGAACAAACTTACAATACCACTAGCAGATATACTGATAACCCCAAGAGCTATACCAAAGGAGGAATATAGAAACCTAATAGATGAAGAGAAGATCATACAATACAATGGAGTTGACGAATTAGCTTGGATAAGGGACTTCAAACCAAATGAGAGAGTTCTAAATGAAATTGGATTGAACGCCAATGATAAAATAATCATTGCAAGGGAAGCAGAATATAAAGCATCATACTACGATCAGAATGGGAAGCCTGTGAAGATGCTCATAGAGAAGATAATTAGGGAATTCGGTGAAGAAGTGAAGGTGATTTACCTACCAAGATACGATGATGAATCAATACCCAATGGAGCCATAGTGCCAAGGGAAGCTGTGGATGCAAGGAGCATAATGAAATACGCAACACTAACCATAACTGGCGGAGGAACCATGGCTAGAGAATCAGCATTGATAGGGACGCCATCAATAAGCCTATTCCCAAAACAAATACATGTAAATAAATGGCTTGAGGAGAGGGGGTTGCCAATAAAGAGCATAAGGGATATAAATGAAGCATACGAATATGCATCGAAGGTCATTAGGGATCCAGACAGATATAAGGTTAAAACAGACGAGATAATTAGGGGGATGGAAGATCCAACCCAAGTGATCATGAAGATTTTGAGGGGGGATATGGATGGATAAAGTTGGCGTTGCAGTAATAGGATGTGGAGCATGGGGGAGAAACCACCTCAGAGTATTAAGCGAACTGAAAGGGGCTAAACTAGTGGCTGCATCAGATATAAATCAAGAAGTTCTAAGAATGGTAAAGGAGAAGTATGAAATACAAGTCTACACAGACTACCATGAAATGTTGAAGGATAAGGAGATAGAGGCCGTAACCATATGCACACCATCATCAACCCATGCAAAAATAGCATTAGACGTTATAGAGGCAGGGAAAAACCTACTGGTGGAAAAACCCATGACCATAACAGTTGAGGAAGCAAAAACCATAATTGAAAGAGCAAATGAACGCAAAGTTAAGTTGATGGTAGGCCACATAGAAAGATACAATCCAGCCGTACAGAGAGTTAAGAAGATGATAGATGAAGGGAGAATTGGAGAAATTGTGCTAATATCATCAAAGAGAGTTTCAAGATGGCCTGAAAGGGTGGGGGATGTGGGAGTTGTAAGAGACCTAGCAATACATGACCTAGACCTAATGAGATACATAACTGGAGCCGAACCCACAGAAATATATGCAGTTACTGGAAGCCTAAAACACAAGTATGAAGACCATGCAAACATAATACTGAAATTCAACTCAAACCCAACGGGGATAATAGAAGCCAACTGGATTACACCAAAGAAGATTAGAGAACTAACAGTAACTGGAAGTGAGGGGAGAATAGTAGCAGACTACATAACGCAAGAAATAAGGATAGAGAATAGCAATGGAGTATACATCCCAAACACACAATATGAAGAACCATTAAAGAGGGAACTGGAAAACTTCATAAATGTGGTTTTGGGAATAGAAGAGCCAATAGCAACTGGGATGGATGGATTAATAGCAGTATACCTATGTGAACTAACGCTGAAATCATCGAAAACAGGGCAACCAATAAAGGTTGAGGGGATATGGAATAAATGAAAGCAATAATCCTAGCAGCTGGGAAGGGGACTAGACTAAACCCACTAACAAAATATAGACCAAAACACCTACTCCCAATAGCTGGAAAAACGTTACTTGAAAGGATAATAATTGAATTGAAGAAGGCTGGAGTGGAGGAAATTGGGTTAATAGTTGGATACATGAAAGATGAAATTCAAAGGATGATTGGTGATGGAAGCAAGTATAAAGTGAAGATCAATTACATAGTTCAAGAAGCACAGCTTGGAACTGCACATGCAATAAAGATGGCTGAAAAGTACGTTGACAATGAAAGATTCATAGTGGTATATGGAGACATAACAGTTAATAGCGAAATAATATTAAAGGCAATAAATAGGCATGAAGAAACAAATGCCGCAACAACAATAGTATCCACGGAAGTGGAAGATCCATGGAACTATGGAGTTCTAGATGTGGATCAAGATGGGATGCTGGTAAACATAGTTGAAAAACCTGAGAGGGGGATGGAGCCAAGTAGACAGATAAATGCAGGCATATACGTCATGGAGGGAGGGAAAATATTCAATGCAATAAATAGGACAAGCATATCCAAGAGGGGGGAATACGAGATAACAGATACATTCAAAGAACTAATTAAAAATGGGGAAAGGATTACAGTTTGCAAGATACCTGGAAAATGGTGGAAAGATGTTGGGAGGCCATGGGACCTTCTGGAAGCAAATGAAGGGGAGATGAGTAAAATGGAGTATAATGGAAAAGTGCTTATTGGCTTGGGAAGCGTAATTGGGGATGGCTGCATAATAAACCCACCAGTAATAATAGGTGCTGAAAGTAAAATTGGCTGTAAATCTATAATTGGACCGTACACGTATATAGGAGATCGTGTTGAAGTGGGATTTGGAAGTAAGATCCTTGGAAGCATAGTAATGGATGATACGGTAATAATGAATAATGTGGAGATAGGTTACAGTATAATAGCATCAAACTGTATAATTGAGGGGGATGTGAAATTCGAATATGAAGCTAAAGATGGGGGGAAAGTGAAAATGAGGATTAAGGGGGTTGACGTGGATACTGGGAGGGATAGGATGGGTTCAGTGGTTGGAGACTACAGTTTCATAGGATGTGGAAGTATAATAGCTCCAGGAACGACAATACATCCGAATAGCATAATTCCACGCAGGAGACTCATATACTTCGATGTTGATGGAATCCTCTAACCCGCAGCTCCAGAGGTCTTAGACTTCTCAATCATCAATGCAATTTCATTCCATAAGCTTTCAACATAACGCTCCAACTCAGCCAATTGCTCCTTGCTAACCCTTGAAAATCTACCTTGAATCTTAATGTACTCCTCAATTGGCTTCCTATTCCTCTTATCTAGGAGTGGTTTGCATATATCACTCAATTTGAAGACTCCATGATCGATCTCATATAATGGCCACAGCCCAGTTTGAACAGCTAATCTACCAACCTCCACAGTCTTATCACTTGGGAATCTCCACCCAGTTGGGCATGGAGAATGTAAATGAATATATCTCATACCCCTAATGGATGCAGCCCTCCTAACCTTAGCCACAAAATCCAGTGGATAGGCAACTGAAGCTGTTGCAACGTATGGTATTCCATGGGCAGCCATTATCATAGGCAAATTCTTCTTATGCTCACTCTTACCAGTAATTGTCGTGGTAGTCCAAGCAGCATATGGAGTTGCACTACTCCTCTGAATACCAGTGTTCATGTAAGCTTCATTATCATAGCATACATAGATTATGTCATCATTCCTCTCAGCAGCACCGCTAAGGGAAGCCATACCAATATCTGCAGTTGCACCATCACCAGCCCATACAACCACATGAACATCCCCTTTACCAAGAACGTCAAAGCCTGCTTTAACACCAGCAGCAGCTGAGGGGGATGCTGCAAAAGCAATATTCAAGACTGGAACACCATATGAGGATTTAGGATATGGACCTTCAATTATCGTGGAGCAACATGCAGGTATTACAAGGACATATTTACCCTCTAAGGCCTTACCAAGCATCCTCAAACCCATGGTGGCTGGGCAGCCGGGGCATGCAGCGTTACCAGGTAGAAGATACTCATTTAATGTTAAACTCCTTATGGAGATACTCATACTTAAACCACCTCCCTCAAACCCACCCATAAAGGCGGTTTTGGCTCCACCCCCCTATCAGCCATATCAATTAGGATTTTGAAGATATTTACATAGTTATCCACAGTTACATCTCTACCACCCAAACCCCCCACAAACCCTTGAACTGGAACTTTAATTCCAGATAGCGCTGATGAAACTTCACAATGCAAGATTCCACCATAACCGAAACTATAATCCCTATCGAAAACGCCAATGTAACGCTTACCACCACAAATCCTCCTTAAATCTTCAAATGGGAAGGGCCTAATAGCTCTAAGCTTCAATAATCCAACTCTATACCCCTCATCCCTCAATAAATCCACAGCCTCCTTAGCATCACCACTAGATGACCCAACATTAATCAATACAACATCAGCATCACTACACCTATAATCTTCAACAAGACTATCATAGTATCTACCAGTAATTTCACCATACCTCCTACCAGCTTCAACAATAACCCTCCTAGCAGAATTCATGGACTTCTCAATCTCATACCTAAACTCCATGAAGTATTCTGGGTAAGTTAAGTTTCCATGCGTCAATGGGTTTTCTATATCAAGTATGAATGGTTTACGCCTAGATCCAGGTGGAGGCAGGTATCCATCAACATCACTCTGTTCAGGTATGGAAACCGGTGTGGATGTATGTGACAGGATGAATGCATCAAGTGCAACCATAACTGGTTGCAGAACCCTCTCATCTTCACAAATCCTGTAAGATTGAATTATCAAATCGAGAACCTCCTGATTATCCTCAGCGAAGAATATTATCCAACCACTATCCCTATGGGCTAAAACATCATTATGCTCAGACCATATACTCCAAGGTGGAGCAAGAGCCCTACATACAACAGCCATAACCAATGGAAACTTACCAAGCCCTGCCCACCAAACAAGTTCAGACATGTACATGAGTCCATGGGAGGATGTGGCGGTGAAAGCTCTAGCCCCAGTTGCCGCTGCACCAATACAAGCAGCCATAGCACTATGCTCACTCTCAACCCTAACATACCTCGCATCCAACTCTCCACTCTCAACAAATTCATCAAGCTTCTCAACAATGGAAGTCTGCGGAGTTATGGGATATGCCGATATAACTTGAACTCTGGAAAGCTTAGCCCCATATGCCACCGCATAATTCCCAGTTAAAATCTCAGTTCTCGCCATCATCACCCCTCCCTAACCATGGTTATAGCTTTAAATGGACATTCATTAGCACAAATACCACAACCCTTACAATACCTATAATCAACCTCAACGCTCATAAGATCATCACCAACACGTTTAATGGCTGCTTCAGGGCAGTAAAGCCAACACAACAAACACTTCTTACACTTA
Organism: Candidatus Culexarchaeum yellowstonense; assembly: GCF_024707025.1. Taxonomy (NCBI): domain Archaea; kingdom Thermoproteati; phylum Candidatus Culexarchaeota; class Candidatus Culexarchaeia; order Candidatus Culexarchaeles; family Candidatus Culexarchaeaceae; genus Candidatus Culexarchaeum; species Candidatus Culexarchaeum yellowstonense. The sequence goes on along the minus strand of NZ_JANGFQ010000020.1, from coordinate 9,197 downwards.
CCCACATCAATTACAGGCTTAAATGTTCTCCAAATACCAGTAAGTCCTGAAGCCCCCTCAGAAGGTTTGGATATTGGAATAATATGCGACAATTCAAACACCCCCAATAGAATTGTAAGCCAACTTAGCTGCCTCAGCATTCAACTCCCCAACCTTACCAGACCATGTGGATGAAATAGTCTCCAAAACAGCTTCCAAGGGGAGAATTCCAATAACCCTAGCCAAAGCGCCAACAATAGCTGTATTCACAGCTGGGAAACCTGCAAAATACAATCCAAGCTTAACAGCTATACCAGTGGCATCAACACAGTAAACCCTAAACCCCTCAAACCCATGTTCAAATTTACCCTCAGGGGAATTCAGTAGTATGATGCCATTGGGCTTCAACCCCCTCAAAACATCCACAACCTCCATTATTTTAGGATCAAAAACAGCAATAACATCGGGACGATAAACTTGACTATGCCTCCTAATAGGTGTATTGGATATCCTAGCATAAGCCTCGACAGGAGCCCCACGCCTCTCAGCACCAAACATCGGTATACTTTGACCCCACAAACCCACCCTAAAAGCTGAAGCAACCAAGAGCTGTGAAGCAGTAACGACACCCTGACCTCCACGACCATGAAATCTGAACTCCAAGAAAACCAAAATCTACACCATGAAAAGATATCTAATGATATCTAAAAATCTTTCGAAGCCAGAGTTTAAATGTTGAAGCAAAGAATTTATTCAACAGAAATTATAATTCTAATTTAGAAGCGGCGGTCGTCTAGCCTGGACTAGGACACTGGCCTTCCGAGTCAGCAACCCGGGTTCAAATCCCGGCCGCCGCACCATAACTCCACTTCAACCATTATAAGCATGATCGATAAAAATGCAACTTAAAAAGGAATCACTAAGTATATATGTGGTATACATTGAAATCTAATTACATGAGATACTTAAATGTTAAAGAAGATTTCCCAGCCCTAAAGAGGTATAAGGCATACCTAAACACAGCAGCTCAAGGGTTAATTCCAAAACAAACATCAGAAGCTTTAAGGAGATTCCTAGAAAAGACGGAGGTGGATGAATGGGGGGATTTAGGGGAAGAAGTTGAAAAGCCAGCTAAGAGGGAGATTGCAAAACTAATAGGATGCGATGATGAGGAAGTATCATTCAGCGTACAAACCACAGATGGATTTAGAAGAATACTGCTCTCAATAAAACCAAGGGAGGGGGGTAACATAGTGGGCATAGACTTAGAGTTCCCATCAATATCAATGGCAATAAAAACATTAAGCCAAAGAAATCACAGCGAATTAAGAATTGTAAAGCATAGGGATGGAAGATATTATGTAACCGACTTCGAGAAATTGATAGATGATAAAACATATGCAGTTATATTTAGCAGTGTAGTATGGGTTGATGGATTCATGCTACCAATAAGGGAGATAAGCGAGATAGCCCATGAAAGGGGGGCGCTGGTAGTTGTGGATGGAATACAACATGTGGGTGCAGTAAACATGAATGTGAAGAAGCTTGGAATAGATGCCATGGCTGTTGGTGGAGAGAAATGGTTACTAAACAATGTTATAGGATCAGGATTCATATACGTGGATAAAGAGGTTGTGGAGGAACTTGAACCCCCAGCTCAAACACTAATGAACTTCCAAGAGCCAACTGAAGGATGGAGCAAATGGTGGACCAAAATAGATAAAGACCCATGGAAACCTTTGGAGAAATCTAAAACAGCATCAAAACTTGATTGGGGTGGTGGAAAACCATACATTTTAATAGAGGCATTGAGATCCTCAGTGGAATACTTAAACAATATTGGAATTGAGAGAATAGAGAAGCATAACAGAGCATTGAAGAGAAGGATAATTGAGGAAGCTGAGAAGATGGGGTATAAAGTTCTAGGTTACGTTGAAGATGAAGATAAATGGTCATCCATAACGACAATATCCACAGGGAAGGGATATGTAAGGGAGATGGAGGCAGTTAGAATTATGAGGGAAGAGGGAATGCAAGTATCATATAGAGGTTCATCGGGGATAGGTGGAATAAGAATTTCACCACACATATACAACGATGAAGCGGACATAGAAGTATTGTTTTCTAAGCTCAAGGAAAAAATTTAAGGATAAACCATCCTCAAATATTTTGAAGAATGCCTCGGTCGTATAGCCCGGTCAAGTATTCAGGCCTCTCGAGCAACAATTGAATAGCGTGGGGAAAGCCTGAGACCCGGGTTCAAATCCCGGCCGAGGCACCAAACAATTTATTCAACGCCTAAGAGATGAAAAGCCACCCTGCCTATGTGGAAGCTTATCCATCCCCCTAATCTTTGAAACCTCAGATAATAAGGCATCAGTCTCAACCCTAATTTTACGGGCGAAATCAAGTGCAAAATTACGATCAAAATTACCTGAAGATACCATGCTATCAAAGGATTTCAAGTCATCCACATACCCCCTAAACAATTCCGCAAATTTTGGAACCCTCATATTCAATTCAGAAAGCAAAGTAACGCTCAACCCATCATACAAAAGCTCAACAAGAGATTTTGAAACAACACCCCCACCCTCAAAATCCATCAAACAACCCTTAACCCTCTCAAGATTTGAAGATAATCTTGGAATTAAATCCCCCTTAACCTTCTCAGTAACTTCAATACGAACCTTATCCTCATGAACCATATACATGTAAACGTACAGTAATATCATAACTATGGCGATTAAACCAGCATAATCCAAATAACTATTCTCACCAAGCCATAAGTAAGGGTAATTGAACATGAACATAAACCCACAACAAATCTACCCACAACCTCAAATATAAACCTATATATACCATGCAACCAAATATAGATAGTTAACGTGAAGTTGTATGAAGGCAATAATAATTGGATGCGGCCCAATGGGTCAAGCTGCAGCCATAGAAATGCTAAGAGACAAAGATTTAGAAGAAGTGAGCATATTAGATGTAGATTCATCGAAACTTGAAGCAGCAAAGAGTAAACTTAAAGATGAAAGATTGAAAACCACACAAATGAACGTTGAGAAAACCGAGGAGCTAATGAAGATAGTATCAAAATACGATTGCGCCATAATAGCTTTACCACACAAACTAGTGGTTAAAGTTGATGAAACATGCATAGATGCAGGGGTAAACACAGTGGACTTAGCATACGAACCAGAACAATTGGAATTAAATGGGAGGGCTGAAGATAGGGGGGTCATGCTAATCCCAGGATGCGGTGTAGCCCCAGGATTAAGCAACATACTAGCAAGATACGGTTCATATAGGATGAGTAAAGTTGATGCTATAAAGATAAGGGTTGGAGGGATACCATTAAACCCAAAACCCCCACTAGATTATGGATTATTCTTCTCCCTAGAAAGCGTGATAAATGAGTATACGAGGCCTGCAAGGATAATAATGGATGGAAGAATGATGCATGTACCGGCACTATCTGGACTTGAAATCATAGAAGTACCTGAACTGGGCACCCTAGAATGCTTCTACACAGACGGCTTATCAACACTACCACACACCATGGGAAATGTGAGGGAAATGTGGGAGAAGACAATAAGATGGCCTGGACATGCAGAAAAGATGATGACACTAAGAGAATTAGGATTCTTCGAAAAAACTGGAGTAAAAATAGGCGAACTCGAAGTAAAACCAGTAGACCTAACAATAAAAATGCTGAAAGAGAAACTGAAAGAAGAGGAGGATGTGATAGTACTAATAGTTGAAGTTATTGGTTATATGGGGGATGTATACGTGGAAGCAAAATACAAGCTAATAGACTACTATGATAGGGAATTGAAGGTTACAGCCATGGGCAGAACAACTGGATACACAGCTGCCTTAATAGCGAAAATGATCATGAAAGGCAAAGTGAGGGGGAAGGGGGTAATACCACCAGAAAACCTATTAACAAAGGAGGGTATAGAGGAATTATTCAAAGAACTATGGAATAGAGGAATTAGAATAGATGAAGAGGTAGTGTACAAGAAGACAAGCTGGTAGCTGAGGATCAATAAACCCATGAAAACATTAAGTAAATGGGCATACGGTAGTGAACATCCTAAAATTAAAACCCTAAAACCCCATCATGGAAGAATTAACAATAATGTATGATGGAGGCTCAGCCGGTTGATCCATCATCAACCTTCAGCCAAGGCTGAACTCCTCATCGCCAAAATTAATTAAATGATTAAGCATAGATAAGTGTTACTGAATCTATGAGTAGAATTCAGGTGAAATCTTATATGTTAAAGCATAGATCAATGCAGTCTCCCAAGAATCCCTCCTAGTAAGCAGATTCTTAGTTAAAACTCCAATGGCACCAACATCAAGCTTAGTATGGGACAAACCACTTATGGCATCAATGGCATCACCAAGCTCCATCCCACCCAAAACCATATCAACAACCCTACGTGGCAATGGCATATAACCACCACAACCGAAAGACCAAAAACCACTGGAATCCATAATGGCACACCATGAAGAGACAAACCAAACCCCAAACTTCTCAACAACACCACCCTCCATACCCACATAAAGATCTCCGGAGGAAATTTTAGAGGCATTTAAAGCCCTATTCATAGCTCCACGAATAATTTCATCCTCACCAATAGGAGTATGGGAAACACCACTCCCAACATCCACAGACAACAAATCAAAACTCCCAAAAACTCTACAAGCAACCCTCCTAACAGCTTCAACCTTAACAGGATTAACAGAGCCAACAACAATCCTCATAAACACATCAATAAAGGAAAGAAATATGAAAGGAAAATTTAAACATTAAGATTTAAGAATAAAGAAGTTGAGGGCGGGGGTCGCCAAGCCAGGTCAAAGGCGCAGGGCTTAGGACCCTGTCCCGAAGGGGTTCGTGGGTTCAAATCCCACCCCCCGCACCAATTTAATAAATCATGAATACTAGCTCAGCACATCTCTTATTATTAACACCATTTCTGATAATCGAAGTAAAGGATAGGGCTCGAGAATGTATTAGAAGAAACCACTTCACAAAATTTCATAATAAGATTCACATCTATCCCATATGGTGCTCAACAAAATACAAATTTAATACGCCAATAGAGAAAATCCACTAAGTTTGGAGATTCCTAATTTTGCCATTTATCTGGATTTCATGTCTGGAGAGTACATAAATTAATTATATTTTTAATTTCTCAACTTTATCATATTCAGATTTTCTAAAATAATATTCTACTGACCAATCCCCCTCTAGGAGAATGATCCTTTTACCTTGATGCCTCATTCCATAAGCAACTCTAGGTACTTCTCCAAAATGAATAATCCATACCTCAGTATTTTTAGGGATAATTTTTCTAAGTGCATAATTGAGTATCCTCACTACTTCTCGCATACTCTAAGAGATCATTCCAACATTCAAAATTAATTAAAAAGGCCACCTTACCTCTGAAAATTTTCCTAATATTGTTTACTTTTTCCTCGAATTTTGAATAGGTAGGTTCACATTCCAACCAAATCTGCCTTCTTTTCCTTTTCTCGTATTGTTCCGCATATATGTCTGCTCTACATGTAGTTTTTTTAGAGAAAACTTTTTCAACCTCTATATCCTTAGCTTTAAAACCTTGCCTTAATAACTCTATAACCCCAGCAACCTTTAAAGCCCAATGCTCAAAACTTTCACCCTTATACCATCTAACAATGCATTCTTCCCTTCCCTTACTGATTATTGCAGGGTTTATAGAAATATTAATTCTTGATACTGATGTCCTCATATAAAACTCCTCATTTTCAAATGATCAATAAATACCTCATTATCGATTTTCAACATTTTAAAATTACGATTTCTGTAAAGTTTAATAAGTTAATACTGGATATAGGTTGTAGCATTCACTTATGAAAATTTGATTAATTGTAAAAACTTTAGAATTAAACTTTAGGGAAAATACTTAATGTTGAGGACTATATTTACAAGGCAACTTACGTTTTAATCATCCTTCAATACCGTAATCTCACCAAGAGGAAAAGTGTGGGGAAAAAATGCGAATTCGGCTGAACTAGTCTGATGCTACAATTAACTTTTAGAAAGAATTTTGTAAATGTTATTTTGGAGTTATGTTATGATTCAAGGGAGATGGAAGAATAACCAACACAGTATACGTGTAATGCAAGTTTTTGACAATTTTGTCGAGAGGTATGATGCATGGTTTGACTCACCCTTTGGGAAATCCGCTTTTGAAATTGAAAGGGCTTGTATAGCATCTCTATGCCGCGATCTTAAGGGGCCTTCCCTTGAAATAGGTGTGGGTACAGGACGTTTCGCGAAGGCTTTGGGAATAGAGTATGGTGTTGATATATCCGTGAGGGCATTGGAGTATGCTAAAAGGCGTGGTATAATTGTTGTGAGGGCATCTGGTGAGGAGCTACCATTTCCGGATGAATCGTTCAGCTCCGTATTCATTATAGTAACCTTATGCTTTGTTGAGAATCCAGAAAAGGTTCTTAGTGAAGCTTCAAGAGTATTATCGAAAGATGGTAGAATCATTTTAGGATTGATATTAAGGGAAAGTCCATGGGCACAGTTCTACATGAAGAAGGGGGAGGAAGGTAACGTTTTCTACAAAAACGCGACATTCTACAGCTTCAATGAGCTGGAGGATATGCTGATAAAGAATGGGTTAACAATAGTAAATGTATGCTCAACCATCTTCCAGAAGCCAACAGAAGAACCATTACACTTCGAAGCTCCTAGGAGGGGGTATTATAGGGAAGCTGGATTCATAGCTGTTGAAGCTGGGAGGAAGCCTCCAACCAGTATTTAAACTTTAATTGCGCAACCAACGGAACATTTCCTACATGCTTCGGGGTAAAGAGGGTATATGACTCTCTTACACATTCACTTAGATGGTTCATTTATAAGATGAGAGAGCAGTGGCAACATCTTTATTAAATGATTGAGGCATATAGCTTGAATGATGTTAGATAAAAGTGTTGAGAAGGTCATATTAGATGCTCAAAGGAACGAAATCACGGAGCATTTAATATATGAACGTTTGTCACGATCAGTGAAAGACCCACATAATAAGGAAGTTTTAAAGCACATTTCAGATGAAGAGCTAAGGCACTATAATTTTTGGAAGAAATATACGCATAGAGATGTTAAGCCTAACATGTGGAAGGTTTGGAAATACCTTTTGATCTCGAAAATTTTTGGGATAACTTTTGGAATAAAGCTTATGGAAAATGGGGAAGAGGAGGCTCAAACAACCTATGAAAGAATATCTGAGTTTATACCTGAAGCTAAAAATATTGTGAGGGATGAGGATGAACATGAAAGGCAGCTTATGGATTTAATTGATGAGGAAAGGCTTAAGTACGTTGGTTCTATGATCTTAGGGTTGAATGATGCACTGGTGGAGTTTACTGGTGCCCTTGCAGGCTACACCTTCGCCCTCCCAAACACGCGAATAGTTGCAATGACGGGATTAATTACGGGAGTAGCAGCATCGCTGTCGATGGCTGCATCGGAATACTTGTCAACTAAATCTGAGGGGGATGCTAGAAGCCCTTTAAAGGCAGCATCATACACAGGCATTGCCTACATCATCACAGTCCTATTCTTAATAGCACCATACCTGATTCTCACAGACGCCTACGTTTGCCTAGGATTGGAAATAATGGATGCAATCATAGTCATCTTCCTATTCACCTTCTACATTTCAGTTGCAAGAGATCTACCATTCAAAAAGAGATTTCTAGAAATGGCTGCAATCAGCCTAGGAATAGCAGGCTTAACATTCACCATAGGAGTATTCATAAGAATATTCTTAAACGTGGAAGTAGATTAATACCAGATACATTTGATCATTGAAGGGAACGAGGAAAACATATGTTCCTAATAGGCAAGTGAAATTTAACCAAACCTATTTGCAAACATCCTTATATCATCTAAAATTTCGTTCAACAATTTTGAATAGGAGGAGTGCTGTTGAAGACCAGATTAATCCAACTAAGACTCCTCCAATGACGTCGCTTAGCCAGTGGACGTTTAGGTATATTCTATCGAAGCAGACTATAAGTATCAATAGGAGAGAGAGGCTTCCAACAAATATCTTCAGAGGCTTCGACCGTAGGGAGGCGCCTTTGAAAATGATGTGTAAAATTATTATTGTGAAGGGGATTATTGATGATGCATGACCACTGGGGAATGAGTAGCCGGATTCAGGTATGACCATGTTTGGTGGTCTTGGGGTAGCCACATATAATTTAATGATTTGCGTTGTAATGGCGTTCCCAGCCATGGAGCCAACGAATATTATGGCGTCGTAGGAGTAGCCCTTAAAATAGAGGATGATGGAAATGAATATTGATATTAATGTTAACGCATACGTATCGAAGATAATGGAAATCAGTATGGCAACTTGATCGAAAGATGGAATCCTATATTGCATAATCAACGAGTTCACATAGTTATCCATCTGGGATAGCTCAGCTCTAAATGAAATTAAGATTAAAAGTAGGATTATTGATGCAATGAGTGTAGCTTCCATTACCCTCATGGACTTCTCCATGATAGATCACAAAGGTTAAGTAAGATACATTGGGAATGAAAATATAAAGAGTTTTCTCATGTAATCTCATCATTATGGCATAACGTAAGATTTCATATTTTCAACCTCACAGTCACATGCCCATATATTACTCACACTCATCCATGTGGGTATGTTAAATTGAAACTTCAAGAGGCTAAAAGTTGAATACAAGCGTTAAATGTATTGTTTGTTTTAGCAGAAGGTTTATATAGTTGAGTGATATCGATTTTGATATCAAAGGTGATATAATGTTCGACGACGAGTATACGCCTCAACAGCCTCTCCCACCGTCTAGGCATTGGGCGAGGCATATGGCTACAGTACCGAAGGGCTTTCTACGCTATCAAGTCTTAGAGCTTTTAAATGAAAAACCTCTTTCAGGCTCGGAAATAATGAGTGAAATCGAGAAGCTTACAAATGGATGCTGGAAGCCCAGTCCAGGTTCTATTTATCCGCTGTTATCTTGGCTTCAAGATGATGGCTACATTCAGGGAGTACCGACTGAGGAGAGTGGAATGAAAAGGTACATGCTTACTGAAAAGGGGAGGAAGCTTCTTGAGGAACAACGCAAAGTTTACGCTCAATTCCGTATGGATCGCAAGTTTTTTGCCC